>JAYEHI010000001.1:0-4210 GCA_034659455.1 Campylobacterota bacterium
GCCTTTGGAAGCCCCACTAAAATCGCCATCTCTTTAAGAGTTAAGTCTTCTAAACGCTTATGAAAGTACCCATCTGCTGCAGTTTTAATACCATAGTATCCATGTCCATAGTAGATCTCGTTTAAGTAGCGCTCAAGTATCTCCTCTTTTGTAAGTGCTTGTTCAATTTTTATGGCATATATCGCCTCTTTTATTTTACGAGAGAGTTTTTTCTCACGAGTCAAAAGCTTATTTTTTACCAGTTGCTGAGTGATGGTACTCGCACCTTCAACTGCTTTACCAGCTCGTATCACTTTGATGGCAGCACGAAATATCGCGTCCACATTGATACCTGGATGTTCAAAAAAAGTAGTATCTTCAATAGCTACAAGAGCCTCAATAACTCGAGGAGGAATCTCTTCAAAAGATGCATAGTAGCGGTGTTTTTTATTAAATATATTCGCTATTTTTTTTCCATCTTTGTCATATATTCTACTTGTGGTTTCGGGCTGATAGTTTGTTAAAGATGATATGTCATATTCAAAACTAAACAGATAGTAAGCGATTAATGCAAACGGTGATAAAAACCCTAAAATAACAACTGTTAAAAAAACTTTTTTCATCATACTCTAAATTCCCTATTTGCAAAATTTGCTTGAATTAACATTTTTGTGTACTCTTCTTTTGGAGCGTTCATAACCTCTTGCGTCCTGCCACTCTCGAGTAGTTTTCCATCTTTTAGAACGCAGATGTCGCTACAGAGGCTCTTAGCCGAAGATATATCATGCGTTACAAAAAGTATTTTAAAACCTTCTCTTTTTTGAAGTTTTTTTAAAAGTTCAATTATCGCGACCCTTGTTTTAGGATCTAGTGCCGTTGTTGGCTCATCTAGTAATAACAACTTTGGCTTGTTACTAAGGGCCATCGCTATCACTACGCGTTGGAGTTGTCCACCTGAGAGTTCGGGAGGAAACCTATCTAATAGGTCTTTGTCCAACCCTACTTCTAAAAAAAGCTCTTCAACTCTATCTTCATTTACAAAAAACTGTTTTTTTATTTTTGTAAGTGGAGATAGTGCCGTAAAAGGATTTTGCGGGATAAATGCTATGTTTGTAGCACTCAGTTCAAACTCGATACTGTAGTCAAACTCTAGTTCCATACTACTTGGCAACATACCAAGAATGGCTTTTAGAGTAAGGCTCTTACCACTTCCACTCTGCCCCACAAGAGCCAAAGACTCCTCTACACTAAATGCAATGTCGACGAGGGTTTGCTCTTCTAGTGTTATCTTTAACTTTTTAATATTCATTGTTTATTTTAACCAAATTTCTACATAACTCTCTTAACTCTTCTTCGCTTTGACCTAATCTAGCGATAAGTCGTATGATTGCTCTTGGTACGGTTGGCTGCCTAATCCCGCCAACACCATACCCTAGATCAAAAAGTATATTTTTAATCTCTATGACTTTTTTATTATCTCCTATGGGTATCGGAACTATTAGCCCCTCAATCTCAATGTCTAAAACCTCTTTTACTATCTCTTGCCTGATTTTGATAGCTCTTTTTAACGCTTGTGTGTTTGAGAGTATATACTCTAAAGAGTTATGCGCAAGAAGAGTGTCATACAGAGAGAGAGATGTAGCATAGACAATTGGCTTTGCTCTATTTATAAGATAATCCACTATATGTCCACTTGCCAATATAAAAGCACCAAAACTTCCATAAGCCTTTCCTAGCGTTCCCATTTTGATATGATTAGGTTTAGGTGAAATGCCATAATAATCAAACAGACCCATAAGCTTCTCCCCAAGAACACCACTACTATGCGCTTCATCCACTATGAGGATAGCATTTGCATCATCAACTACTTCAAATACCTCTTTTGGACAGACATCCCCATCCATAGAGTAGATACCCTCAACCGCTACAATTTTGCGTTTGGCGTTTGAATCGGCTAAAAGCGATTCTAACTCTTGCATATCGTTGTGTCTGAAAAAAACAACCTCTATGGCGTTTAGATTTGATGCTAAAACACCTGAAGCATGGTAAAGTTCATCCATAAAAAGGGTATCCCCTTTTCTCACAAGTGATTCTATAAGTGCTATGTTGGCGTTAAACCCACTTCCTAGTACAACACCCGCTTCAAAACTATTTGCCTCACAAAGTGCATCTTCAAAATCTTTATGGATTTGATGATAGCCATTGACTAACATAGAAGCTTTTGAGGAGTGTATTTCAAGGGAGGAGAGTTCTTCGCAGGCAAGAAGATGAAGTTCTTTTTTATGCGAAAGACCAAGATAATCGTTTGACGCAAAATCTTTAATAGAAGTGCTTAGCACCTCTCTCGTTCGATAACGACTAGATTTCTTAAGTGCTTGAAGCTCTCTCTCATAAAACATTTCTACATGAACCTTTGAAGCACTTCCACACTTAGTCCCATAGCTGTACTCTCAAATCCTCGCACCTCTTTGATGTAGGGTTTACAAAAGCCTTCAACCATACAAGCACCCGCTTTACCTCTCCACTCACCACTCTCTAGGTATTTATCTAGTTTATCTTCATCAAACTCATCAAAAAGATAATCCGTCTGAGAGATATCTATAACTTTCTTCTCTTTTGAGTGATAAATCATACAGGTAATGATGCTAGTAATATTTCCACTCTGTGTATATAAAATAGTACGAGCGTCATCAACAGACTTTGCTTTTCTAAGAATATGCCCACCAGAAGTCACAACTGTATCTGCGACAAGAAGTGGCATATCTTCATATCCAAAAGCTTTAAGGTTTGCATTGTACTTGCCAGTAGTAGCTTGATAAACGAAGTTTTTAGGAGATGAGGCGACTATCGCTTCTTCATCAAAGTCGACGCTCTCTTGAGTAAACACCACACCGGCGTTTGTAAGAAGCATTGCACGGGTCTGCGAAGAGGAAGCTAAACGGAGCATATTAGAGTCCGCTTGAGAGTGATGAGCCTAAAAATATAGCTACGATACCTAAAATGATATTTACAGGAACCATATACTTCCCTATAAGTTCAAGAGAAAATTTCGCCCCTACCATATCACCCTCTTCTAGAAACTTCATAGCACGGTTTCTTCTTAGTATCATCACAAAAAGATTGATAGCCATGATAGACCAGATCCCCTCTTTTATGTGACCCATAGTAGCATACTCAGTAGCTCCTAGTGAATAACCCTTTATCATGATAACAGCTGTAACTAGTAAAATAACCACAAAAGGAACAACTATGGTAAAAAGTCCTTTGAGTGCAAGAGCGATGTGCTCTAAACGCTTCGCAGGAGACTCAATGCGAACAAATGATGGATGCGCTGCAAACTTCATCGCTATCATCCCACCAACCCATACTACGGCTGAGAGGACGTGAAAGAAAACTATTACGGTTTTATACTCAGCAAAAAACTCAGCCATTACGAGAGTGCCTCTGTGATAAACGCCAACGAAGCCTCTTTAGCCTCGCCAAGTTTAGATGCGTCTTTTCCACCCGCTTGAGCGAAGTCTGGACGGCCACCACCGCCACCACCTAAAATAGGTGCGATTTTTTTGATCCAGTCACCAGCTTTCGCGTTTGCATCTTTCACACCACAAGCTATTAAGACTTTATCCCCTTTTACTTGAAAGAGCATTGCACAGAGTTTATCGTTTTGGTTTTTGAGTTCATCGATTTTATCTTTGATATCGCCCGCTGGATACTCTTCTATCACAACGCAAACACCATTGATCTCATCTGCAGTGATTTCCACTTTAGCAGACTCTTGCGCGTCTTTAAGTTCAGTTTTTAACTCAACTATAGACGTTTTAAGACGAGAGATACCAGCCATAACATCCAAATTTTTCACCTCAGACTCAACCTCTTTTAAAACTCTTCTTTGTTGTACAAAGTAGTTATAAGCCGCATTTCCACAAACTGCCTCTATACGACGAACTCCAGCAGAAACACCAGACTCTTTGGTAATGATAAACGAACCAATATTTGCAGTGTTATTTACATGAACACCACCACAAAACTCAACCGAAGCATCAGCAAAACTTACAACACGAACTTCATCGCCATACTTCTCGCCAAACTGCGCTTTTGCACCACTGTTTTTAGCGTCTTCTATTGACATAACTTGAGTGTTTGTCTCTATAGCTCTCATGATTTCATTATTCACACGAGTCTCAATCTCTGTAAGCTCTTCTTGAGAAACCGCTTTTGGATGCGAGAAGTC
>JAYEHI010000002.1:0-4198 GCA_034659455.1 Campylobacterota bacterium
TAGTTGTGCCATATACCACCTAGAGCTGGTTCTATGTTTTTTATGTTTTTATCTACTGCTGTGATGGAGTTGGGAATATATAAAAAAAGATAAGGGTTGTCATCCGTTATCAACTCAAACATTTTTTGCCAACTCTCTGCCAACATCTCTCTATCTATCATACTTTGCGACTCTTCAATCATCTTGTTGACTTTGGGATTATTATATCCCACAAGATTAAAACCACCTTTTTTGTCACTATCCTTATGCCAAAAGAGATAAGGATCAGGTGTTGGCGAGAGTCCCCATCCTAAAAGTACTGTGTCGAACTTATGAGGAAAGACCACCATATTTAAAAATGCCTGCCACTCCATCACTCTTAGAGTCACGACTACTCCGATTTTTTTCAGTTGGTGCTGGAGTATCTGAGCAGCATAAGGGCGAATAGGACTAGCGTTTGAAGTCACTATCTCAAAGCTTAGAGGGTTCTCTTTTGTATAACCAGCTTTTTGTAAGAGCTCTTTGGCTTTTTCTATATCTCGAATAGGTACTTTTACCTCTGCATTAAATGCCGAACTTCCAGGTAAAAAAGGTCCGCTACAGACTTTAGCATGCTTAAAAAAAAGAATATCCACTAACTCCTCTCTATCTATGGCAAGAGAGAGAGCTTTACGAACATCAGGATTTTGAAACTTTTTCAGACGCAGGTTGAAACCTAAATAAGTGTAAGAGAGACTTATCTTCTCATATATCTTGAAATTTTCAAAAAACTCTTCACTCAGTTGGCGCTCATATGCCATAGGCTCAACACTCCCCAAGTCCAACTGTGCAGATTTTAGCATCAAAAACCGAGTCATTGTATCGGCTATAACATGAAAACTAATCTTATCTATTTTCGCTTGCCCCTCAAAATACTCATCAAACGCCGAGAGTATTATGTTTTTTGAGTACTCTAGTTGTTCAAGTTTGTATGGTCCTGTTCCTATCGGGTTAGTGTTAAAACTAGAACTCATAAGATTCTCTTCATCTTTTAAAAGATGCCAAGGCAGAACTCCCATCATCCAAGTCTCAAGTGCTTTAAAGTATGCTTCTTTATAGGACACCTTAAGAGTATACTTATCAATAACACTCACACTCTTTACAAACCTAAATCCTGCACTATAAGGTGAAGCGATTTTATCAGATATTAGAGTCTCATAAGTAAAAAGTACGTCTTTAGCACTAAACTCCACCCCATCATGCCACTTCACCCCCTTTTTCAACTCAAAAACCAATGTCTTATCATCTTCAAAGTAAAACTTCTCTGCCAAGTCACCGATAATCTCTTTTGAGTCCTTGTCATATTTCACAAGTCCATTAAAAAGAAACCCAGCTATCTCTGAAGAGGATGAGTCAGTTGCAAGAATAGGGTTGAGTCTTGCAGGGTTTGTCGAAGTCGCTAAATGCAGAGTTGAAGCAAATAGAGAACTAGTTACAAAAAAGAGTAGTAGATACTTCATCCTTAAAAAAGTCTCTTTTCATTAATGCTCATCTTTGAGTCTATAAAACTGATGTCAAATAGATAGTTACCCCTATCCTCTTTAATATACCTATTTAAAGTTTGCAGTAAGGGTTGGGAATTTAAAAGAATCATATATATCTCTTTAGAGAGTTCTATTTTACTTGTCATATCGATATTTGATAGAGCTAAAAGTGGTGAGAGTTTTATTTTTTGCCCGAGAGAAGTGTCCTCTGTTATAGTGATTTTAGACTTAATTTTAAAACCTTTTAAGTCATCTTGGTTTTGTAGCTCTATGCTTTTTAAAGAGAAATCCGCAATCTCTAATAGCATTCCTTTGGAGATAAGCTCTAAGATGGCATTTTGCAGCTCTTTTTCTTCAAGAAAAGAGTCTAAATTGTTCTTTTTAGAAATCATAACTCGTAACTCTTCAAACTTCTTTTTATCTAAACCACTAAGAGCTACATCCAAATCCAATTTATTTAGTAAGAAACTTATCTCTTGAGAACTGTACTGCATCTCTTTAAGTGATATTTTGGAGTTGAGTTCTGTGTGCTCTCCTTGCTCATTGGAAGAGCCATTTAGTTTTATCTGTCTTATAGAGAGGTTTACATCATTTGGAGTGCCATTTAGGGTAATCCCCACTTCTTCTACATCTGCACTTGTGACGTAAGTGTTTTGTGACTCGAAATTACTATTTGCACTAAATTTTTTAAATGTAAACTGTAGATTCGCTCTCTCTTGTGCTACGCTAAAGTAGAGCTCTTTGATGTTTGTTTCTAAAGTTTTAGGAGCAATTAACTCCCCATTTCCGCTAAAGTTTGCCTTATCTAGTTTAATGCTTAGAGCTATTCCCTCTTTAAGAGTGTATTTCTCATCTACTCCTTTTAGGTATCCCTTAAAATCATCATTTAATAAATTGTAGTCGATATGATAAAGAATTCCTTTTGATTGTAAAAACTTCTCTACATAAAGGGAGAACTCTGAATCACTCTGTGCGATAGACTTTTGCACTTTTGAAGATAACGCGAGTGGATATATCTCTATACTGAGAGCTTTTGCAAATGGGAGATTACTATACTCAACATCAACACCAACTAAAACACCACTTAAAAGTGCATCAATATAAGCAGGCATCTGTTTATCTGAGTACTGTTTTATGTAGTTTTGAAATTTTTGGGAATCTTCGAGTAGAAATTCAAAGTGTCTTGAGCTGTTTAAGTAACTCGTTTGACTCTCATCTTTTGAAGTCACTAGCCCTAAGGAGCCTAGTTTTTTTACTCTTTTGTCAATACTTGATTTTATAAAACTATTTCCAAGTACTGGAAGAAGTGCTATGATGATAAGAAGTCCTAAGACTACTAAGATGCTTTTTTTCATTATATACCTTCATATGTTATGAAGGTATTATAGTTAAATAGAGTTAATTAACTAGTTAACTTCTACCACTCTATCATGTAGTTCTTGAACTGGGCGTTCGTTGTCTACATAGAATTTTCTAAAGTGTTCAATCTGAGCTGTAGAAGCGGTTTTTGGTGTTTTCAGAAGATACCATTGTACATTCTCAGAACATGGCGGAGTAGTAAGAGAACCTACATAGTGATAGTAGTGCGAATGATCTTCAGGCAATAAGTCTTGAGGATCTAGAGTTACAGTTTTACCTATATTGTCAATAACTGTATCTAAAATCTTGTTTCCTTCACCCTCTTCAAAGAAAACAGCAACAACTGCCAACTGCTTTGTCTCAGGATTTTGGTGTACCATGTGAACAACCATATCAAAACGCTTACCATCTACAGTATGCTCTGACTTACCATGAAAGTGGAACTGTAAAAGATTAAAAGTCTCCCCATGAAGCTCTATAGTGCCGCCATGCTTAGGAGTTACCTTGATAGAGTGACCGTTGTCTATGATCTTTGCAAGTCCCGTAACGTCTTCATGCATACTTAGGTCATAGTCATGATTCATGTTCATCGTTTTACCGGGAATGATATTTATCGGTGATTGGTGAATTCCAGTTCCACAAGTCTTCGAGAACTCTTCCCAGTGTGCAGGACCATTATTTGTTCCATAATCCCAATCATGTCCGTGGACTTTTTTTGTTTCTGGTGTGCTACTACACCCTACAAATAAAAGTGCTGCAGTAGTAAATGCCAATGCTATTTTTTTCATGTTATATTCCTTGATTAAAAAAGTATAGTTTATATTTATGATTAGTAATTTTACATATTAGTAAATAAAAGGTAAATAAAAAAAGTGATAAAAATGTTATAACTTTTATAAGTGTAAAAAATAGTAACGTAAATTTGGATTTAAAATGAAGAGAGAGTTTATCAAGACAAGATGTCTTGATAAGAGTTCTGTGAGACGATTAACGTTTAGAGAACTGACGAGAACGACGAGCTTTTCTCTTACCTGGTTTTTTACGCTCAACAACACGTGAATCACGAGTCATCATACCCTCAGGTTTAAGGATAGTTTTTACTTCTGGGCTGAAAGCAACAAGTGCACGAGAAACTCCGTGACGAAGTGCATCAGCTTGACCACCAAAACCACCACCTAAAGTAGTAGCAACGATATCAACTGACGAGTCTAGTTTAGAAAGAACTAAAGGTTGTTTAACACGAAGCTTTTTCGCTTCAAGTCCACCTAACCATGCATCTAGTGAAAGACCATTGATAGTCATTTTACCAGTTCCTGGAGTTAACCATACTTTTGCTA
>JAYEHI010000003.1:0-4196 GCA_034659455.1 Campylobacterota bacterium
CGCTCTTTTGTCTCTATTTTGGATATAACAAAGGAGTCGGCATTTACGCTTGCCTCTATGGCGGTAGCTTGTTCTTTGTTCTCTATAGACATCTTTGTAAGCTTGTTCCCTTTGTGGCTTATAAGGTTAGCGTCGATGTTTGTTTTAAATGCCGTGTCTATAGTCCAGTACTCTACAGGTATAAAAGCTTGGATCTCTCGTTCACGGTCGACTACTAGTTTAAGCGTTGAAGATTGAACACGACCACCTGAAAGGCCTTTTTGAATTTTAGATGCTAAAAGTGGAGAGAGCTTGTAACCAACCACACGGTCAAGCATACGACGAGCCTGTTGAGCATTTACCATATCCATGTCTATCTTGCGAGCGGAGTCAAGGGCATGCTTGATAGCTGTTTTTGTGATCTCATGAAAAACGATACGAGGAAGTTCCTCTGGATCTTTTTTGATAGCATGTGCAATATGCCAACCGATAGCCTCACCCTCGCGATCCTCATCGGTCGCGATATAGATGGTGTCGGCTTTTTTGGCAAGCGCTTTGATCTCTTTGACCGTTGGCGCGTTCTCTTTTGCTACGGAGTAAGTTGGTACGAGGTGAGAAGTCTCTTCATCTACTGTGATTCCAAAACGAGATTTAGGAAGATCACGTATGTGACCCTTGGAAGCTATAACCTCATAGTCCTTACCCAAAAAGTTTTTTATAGTCTTGGCTTTAGCCGGTGACTCAACGATAATCAAATTCAAATAGTTTTCCTATATATATAGTATAGTTGTTTTAATTGCGAAAGTGTATCAAAAAAAGATTAAATAATAAAATTTTCTCTTTTGAAGGAGATTATGACAAATTATGACAAAGTTACAAAAAAAGCTAAAGTTATTTTTTTTTGTACCGATATTATAAACATCTAGGCAAGGAAGCCAAGATAAAATAAAACTCAAAGAGCGAAAGGCTCTGACCCTTAAAGGATTTATTATGGGATTTAGAATTAACACAAACATTGCGGCGATGAACGCACACAGAAATTCAGTTCAGACTAATATCGGTCTAGACAAATCACTTGAATCATTGTCTTCTGGTTTACGTATTAATACTGCTGCGGATGATGCTTCGGGTATGTCGATTGCGAATCAACTTCGTGCTCAGTCTACTGGACTTGGTCAAGCTATTAACAATGCAAATGACGGTATTGGTGTAACGCAAACGGCTGATGGTGCTCTTGACGAGTATGAGAACATTATTAACACAGTAAGAACGAAATCAATTCAGGCTGCATCTGATGGTCAAAACAATGAATCTCGTGTAGCACTTCAAAGAGATATCTCTAAACTTTTAGAAGAGGCTCAAAACATTGCGACTACGACTTCATTTAATGGTCAGCAACTTCTAGATGGTACGTTTACAGATAAAGCGTTTCATATTGGTGCTTATGCCGATGAGATTGTGGGTATTAGTATAGGTAATGCTCAAATTAATAGTATCGGTGCTTTTGCTGAAGTCACTGGTGATAATGTTACAGGTGGTACTACAGGTGTTGCAGTAAGTGTAAATGGTACAACTGCCGCAGAGAGTACTGCTGATACAGCTTCTGGAGCTAATACAACAGCTCACTCAGCTGGTTCAGCATGGGCTATGGCAAAAGAGATTAATGCTATTGCTGCTACAACGGGTGTTACAGCAACTGCTGAAACAGAAGTGACTAGTGCAGCAGTTGTTGCAGGTACTTTTGCTACGGGTACAACTATAAATGGTATTGATCTTGGTGAAGTAGGAGTATCTGCAAATGATTCAGATGGTGCACTCACAAACAGAATCAACTCTCTTTCAAATCAGACAGGTGTAACTGCAGTAAATGATGGTGGTAAAATAGTTCTAACATCAAACGATGGTAGTGATATTGCATTTGGAGGTACTGACAATAGTGCTATTCTTGATTTAGCTGATGGCTCTACGGTAAACGGTGGTAAATTAACTTTTACAAGTGATACTGCTATAACTTTAACAACTCAAGCAGGTGCTGGTACTACTGCTGGTACTACAAGTACAGCTAACGCATTAAACTCTATTGATGTTACTACAAGAGATAATGCTGAAAAAGCTATTAAAACAACTGATGCGGCTTTAAGAAATGTTGATGCTATTCGTTCAAACATCGGTTCTACTCAGAATCAACTTGAATCAACTATCCGTAACATCTCTGTTACTCAGGTAAATGTTGCAGCAGCAGAATCTCAAATCCGTGACGTTGATTTCGCGGCTGAGTCTGCTAACTTTGCAAAATTTAACATTCTAGCTCAGTCTGGTTCATACGCTATGAGTCAAGCGAATGCTGTTCA
Source organism: Campylobacterota bacterium (assembly GCA_034659455.1). Taxonomy (GTDB): domain Bacteria; phylum Campylobacterota; class Campylobacteria; order Campylobacterales; family Sulfurimonadaceae; genus Sulfurimonas. The sequence continues at coordinate 2,331 of JAYEHI010000003.1, forward strand.
ACAAAACGTAATGAGACTTCTACAGTAGTAGAACTCTTCTTTCTCTCTTATCCATCTTGGATAAGTCAAGCCAAAGAGTTTTTCTCTTTGGCTTTTTTTCGTTCTTCCTCTTTTAAATCTATAAAAACCCTACATAAAAACTCAAAAATACCGATATAATTGTTACTAGAAACTATAATAATGAAAGATTATTAAACAAAAGGATTTGTTATGGGTATATCATCACTAGGTGCTGGATCAAGTATACTTACTCAGGATGTACTAGATCAACTACGAGCAGCAGATGAAGCAAAGTTTGTAACACCACTTGAGACTCGCATAAGTGCTGAAGAGGATAAGTCTGCAGCATTTGACATAGTGGATGCCTATATGGATAATATGTACGAATCACTTAAAAGCTTAACAGAGTATGGTGTTTTTGAGTCGCGTTCTACATCTGTGAGCAATGAAGAGAGAGTGGGTGTGAGTGCAGCTCAAAGCAGTGATGTTCAAGACTTTACTCTAAATGTGAGCACTCTTGCGACAAAAGAGATAGTCCAGAGTGGACAGTTTGCCTCTAAGGATGCTATTGTATCAGATGGAACTGCTGGCGGAAAACTCGAAATAAATGTAGGCAGTGAGAGTTATGCGATAGATTATGAGGCAGATACGACTCTTGAAGGACTTAAAGAACTTATAAATAAAAATGCTAGTGATGGTGTAAGTGCTTCTATAGTACAGATAAATAGTGAAGACTTTAGACTTGTACTAAGTGCTGCAAACTCTGGCGAGGGACAGGCTATCTCTATAACAGATGTAGTAGGAGAGGGTGAAACTCTACTTGACGCCTTGAAGCCTGACGCAGACCCGGATGACGCTATAGATGGAATGACAAATGTTCAAACAGCTGTAAATGCTACATTTTCTTATAACGGTATAGATATAGAGCGTACAAGCAATAGAGTAGATGATCTTCTTGGTGGCGTTAGCATAGAGCTAAAAGATACAGGCATCACTCAAGTAAGCGTACAACAGAACAGTGAGCACATAGCTGAGAGAATGACAAACTTCATAGATAAGTACAACGCAGCACTCAATCAGCTAAACACAGATACAAAAGCTTCAGTTGATGCAGACCAGAGAGGTGTTTTTTCTAGTGATAGCACTATAAAAGGGATGAAGTCATCAATGGTTTCAATGCTCTCAAGTGTAGGAGAGGGTATTGGGAAAATCCAAGACTTTGGTATAGAGATAGATGATGAGGGTAGACTCTCTTTAGATACAGAGGTGTTAAACACAAAATTGGCAGCTGACCCAAAAAGTGTGCAGTCATTTTTTGTTGGAGGGACTTTTACACAAGAGGACTCTACGGAGGTTACAATGACAGGTGTATTTGTAGAGATGGAAGAGGAGGTTGCAAAGTATAGTAAGTATAACAATGTGCTTGACCAGTTTAAAGACTCCATAGAAACACGTTATGACTCACTCAATGAGCAGAAAACAAAAGCGATATCGAGGCTTGACGCTAGTTATGCTATACAAGCAAAACGCTTTGCCGCCTTTGATCAGATCATCGCACAGCTTAATACTGCATCAGATATGTTTACCCAAATGATAAACGCTGAAATAGCTGCAAATAGCTAAAGATAATCTTGCAAGTGCCGATATAAATATAATGAAAGAAACTAACAATGATGAAGAAAAAGGATCTAAAATGTATGCAAATACTGCTCATAATATTTATGCACAAAACAATGTAGGAATCGAGTCTCCAGAGAAACTCATAGAGATGTTATATGAGGGTGTACTACGTTTTAATGCTCAAGCAAAAAAAGCGATAAAAGATAAAAATATAGAGAAAAAGTTTTACTGGACAAATCGTTCTAT
>JAYEHI010000004.1:0-4183 GCA_034659455.1 Campylobacterota bacterium
GTTTTGCATATATGATACTCAAATCAGTGAAGATGAGCTACTCCTATGAAGCTTGTCTGCTCTGTGCCATACTGAGTGAGAAAGATATTTTTAAAGGCTCTTCCCGTGATAGTGATATACTCTCGCGTTTTACTCACCTCATAGAGAGAGACTTTAACTCCTCTTACATCAATGTGTTTGGGGCAAAAGAGGTACTCAAACAAGCGGACTTTTTCTACTCAAAACTCAAAAGACTTAAAAAAGTATCTGCTAAAAGGAGTGATTTTGACAAAGATATCTTGGCAGTATTACTTCTCTTAGCATATCCCGATAGACTCGCTCGTCGCAGAGCTAAAAATGACAACCGCTACAAGATGAGTAACTCTAAAGGAGCTCTGCTTCACACAGAGGACTCTCTTTTTAATGAAGAGTACTTGGTAGTAGCACGTCTAAACGCCAACACAAAAGACTCTTTTATCAACCAAGCTCTAAGTATTTCACTTCCTTTGATAGAGGAGTATTTTAGGGCGTTTATAAAAACGAAAGAGTCTGTGAACTACAACAGAGAGACGAAGAAGTTTGACATACGAGAGAGTAGAAACTTTTTGCATCTTGAACTCGACTCAAAACCGCTGCAACTCACCGCAAAACACAATATGAAAGAGCTACTTTTAAACCTTCTAAAAACAGAGGGTTTAGAACTACTTTCATGGAGTAAAAAAGCTACAGCTTTAAGAGATAGAGTAGACTTTGTTAATGCTCACACAGAGTTAGAGCTTGAGAGCTTTAGTGAGGAGAATCTACTCGGCAAACTTGATGTTTGGTTAGAGCCCTATATGTCGAGTGTGAAGAGTGTCAAAGGTTTAGAGAGTTTAGAGATTTATCCTATGTTATTAGCTCTTCTCTCTTATCAAGAGCAACAAGAGCTTGAGCATTTAGCTCCAAGTAGTGTCAAAGTTCCAAGTGGTTCAAATATTTTTATAGACTACAGCGATGCAGAAAAACCGGCTATGAGTGTGAAAATTCAAGAGGTTTTTGGACTGCATGAAACGCCAAGAGTTTTAAATGAGACAATAGCTCTACAGATTCATCTACTATCTCCCGCCATGAGAGCCATTCAGATAACTTATGACCTGAATAGTTTTTGGAAAAACTCATACTCGGAGGTGAGAAAAGAGCTACGAGGAAAATATAAACGCCACTATTGGCCCCAAGACCCTTACGAGGCTGTAGCGACTAAAAAGACGAAAAAACATATGATGAGAGATTCCTTAGATTAAGGAATCTTTATTCTGCATGCTTGGGCTGTCTCGTCCGTATCTTTGTATTTGAAAAGCACCGCTTCAAAGCAGGAGATGTTTTTGATAAAAAGCGCTACAAGTTTAGGGTCAAAATGTGTTCCAGAATTCTCTTGCAAAAACTGAGTTACATCACTTATTCCCCATGCTTCTTTGTAGACTCTCTTATTCATAAGAGCATCAAAAACATCCACAAGAGCGACGACTCTAGCGTGAATAGGAGTCTCTTCACCTTTTAAGCCCTTTGGATAACCTGTTCCATCCCATTTTTCGTGATGATAAAGAGCTATCTCTTGGGCTATGATAGAAACTTTGGGATCGCTATGAAAACCTTGAATGAGTAATTTTTGTCCGTTTGTCGTATGCTCTTTCATCGTCTCAAACTCGTTCTCGGTTAACTTTCCAGGTTTGCATAAAATATCATCAGAAATGGTTATCTTCCCTATGTCATGAAGAATAGACATTTTTGCAACCATCCGTGCTTCCTCCTCAAACATACCGTAGAGACGACTTAGAATGTATGTGTACTCACTAATTCTTTTAACATGCGAAGAGGTTTCAGCACTCTTAAACTCAGTAATTTCCGAAAGTAGTTTGATAATATCGGTATCAAAACTACTCTGCATAGATTCAAAAAGTTCAACGGTTTCTATGTTTTGATAGATTCTCGCATAGAACTCATCTCTTGAGAATGGTTTGGTAATATAGTCATTTGCACCATCTTTTAAAAACTTACTTGTAGTGTAGGAGTTTGTATCGCTTGTTAGAACGATAACACTTAGTGTCTTTTTAGTTCTTGTTTTGCGGACTTTTCTCAAAAAGCGCAAGCCGTCCATCTCTGGCATATGATAATCAGTAATCACTAGCTCAATATCAGGATGAAGCTCTAGTTTTATAAGGGCTTCTTTGCCATTTGAAGCAGTGATAACTTTGAAATGATGGATAGTCAAGTTCTGCTTTAAGTAGTTTGAATAGAGTGAGGAGTCATCGACTATAAGAACTTTTTTCTTTTTGTTGAGTTGGAGTTGTTTTAGCTTTTCTACGACATATACGATATTGTCATAGCGCTCTTTTAAAACGTAGTCAACGATAAAAGCACTCTCGAATCCATCTCGAAACTCTTCGTCTAAAATACCAGTAAAAACGATAGGGGCGATATTGTGCTTGTTGAGAAGTGCTATGATTTCACCATGTTGTGCATCTGGAAGGTTCATATCAGCTACAGAGTACTCGTATCTTTTTTTTGATACATACTGTTTAGCTTCTTTATACGAGTGGGCAATGTCGAAGTCAAACTCTGTATATCGACTTAAGAGGTCATCAAAAATTTTACATAACATTTGAGAGTCTTCAATGATTAAGAGATTCGCCATCTTTTTCCTTAGGAAATAAATTGATTCATTTTAACTTTTATTGAGTAAATGTAATATTAAATTATTGATTACAAATACTTCTTGCCGCAAGAAAACCACTTGCCCATGCAAATGCAAAGTTATAGCCACCACGCTTACCCACTACGTCAAGAACTTCACCTATAAAGTAGATGTTTTCATGTTTGAGTGATTCCATAGTTTTGTGGTTGATTTCATTTGTGTTTACTCCACCACCACTCACTTCAGCATGACGAAACCCATGTGTATCACTTACTTCAAAACGCCAGTCTAGGAGCTTGCTTGCTATTTTTTTTGTTAGTTTAGTATGGATTTGTGAGCCTTTAAGTCTATTGGGAGTCGCTATCTCTTCAAGGAGGCCATTTGCGATTTTGTTGGGGATTAAACCACTCAAGATACTCAAGATAGTTGTGTTTGGATTGGATGATGCAACTTTAGCAATGTGGTTTGAGAGCTTCTGTGCGTTAAAATTCGGAAGCAGGTTTATACTGATATCAACCGCTTGATAGTTCATAAGTGCTTCACTAGCAGCTTGCGAGATGTCAAGTATGGCAAAACCGGAAACACCATAGTTCGTAAAGAGAACATCGCCGCTTATACTCAGCTCTTTTTGAGCATTTATCAGTAGTGTTACTTCTGTGTTTAGTTTTGTACCGCTCATTTTTGGTGCTATTTTTGAGTCTAAGTGGAGTTGCACTAAACTAGGATAGGCGGGTATGATGGTATGTGCAAACTCTAATGCAAACTTTTCACCATCGCTGTTACCACCAAGATGCTCACCCGCTCTTGAGCCGGTTGCTATGACAACACTATCGTATTTGTTAGTCAACTCTCTGATGGAGTCTATTTTGGAGTCCATGTGAAAAACAACACCAAGGTTTCGCGCATACTCTTCAAATATGCCTGCAACACTTTTTGCTTCATTGCTAAGTGGATATGCGCGACCATCATCTAAAACATTTAAGAGAAGACCTATATCACTACAAAATTTTTTAAAAGGCTCAAATCCGAACTCCTTGAGTGCGAACTCGACAAAGGATGGATTCTGTGAAAAGTAGTCAGTGGCATTTAAATTGGCGTTTGAGATATTGCAACGACCATTTCCGCTCACAAGTATTTTTTTGGCTGGCTTGAAGTTTTGCTCGTACAAATCTACTTTAACCCCACCTTTGGCACAAAATATACTACACAAAAGTCCTGACGCTCCAGCACCTATGATAGCGACTTTGTTTGACATTATAGAGTCACTATTTTTGCACCATAACCACCTAAATGTGGAGGTGCATCTTCAAATTTTTTTACACTAGGATGAGCTATAAGAAAGTTTTTTACAGCAAATGAGAGTTTCCCAGTGCCTATGCCATGGTAGATGATTACTTCATCCCAGCCATTTAAAAGAGCGTTACTTAAAAATACGTCGAGTTCATCACAAGCTTCATCAGCTCTCATTCCATGTAGGTCACACTTGAGACCTGCCTTTTTCTCAACTTGGAGTTTTACATTTGTTGTCGCTTT
>JAYEHI010000005.1:0-4143 GCA_034659455.1 Campylobacterota bacterium
CCAGACTCTTTAGCGTGATATAGAGCCTTATCGGCTCTATTTATAGTATCTTCCATCCTATCCCCCTCTCTAACTTGAGAGACTCCAAAACTTACAGTTACAGACTTCACAATGTCCATCTCCAACTCTTCTATGTTTTTTCGCATCTTTTCCGCTAACACCATTGCATTTTTGAGTACAGCAGTTGGAAGTAGGCATACAAACTCTTCTCCACCCCATCTACACACTATATCAATATTACGGAGTGTTTTAAGTAGTGAATGAGAGATTTGCACAAGTACCTGATCACCTACATTATGTCCATAAGTATCATTTACCTGTTTGAAGAAATCTATGTCCAACATAATAAGAGACATATCCCCATTTCGCTGAGCCATTGAAGTATAAGAGGACAAATAGAGTTCTGAAAACTTATGGCGATTGTAAAGCCCAGTAAGAGAATCGGTTGAAGCTCTCACCTCGTACTCTCTGTTTTCATGCTCTAATATAGCGTTTAGTTCACTTAGCTCGCTTTGATACTCTTTCATAAGTGTCGCCCATCTAGAGTATGTTAGAGAAATCAACTCTTTTTGAGCGATAATTCCAGCAAGAAATCCTTCATTGTCTACCACTACTACTCTTTTATAGTGTTTTGTTTTGAGAAAATCTAATGCCTCTTTTATTGTTGCACTTTTCTTTATAGACTCTACTGGTGATGACATATACTCTGAGACACTCAGAGATAAGTCGCTTCTGTTTTTTATCAACTCCATGATGTCTTTAGTCGTTAAGATACCAATCGGTTTTTTATCCTCGACCACAATAATATTGTCAAATGAATCATTTATCATCCTAACTAAAATATCACTCGTTTTGTCTTCTTTTGGAACCCACCTGATTCGCTTTCCAAGTTTCAAAAAATCCTCTAAACGAAAGTTGTCCATTAAAGTATCTGGATCGATATTACTAATAATATCAGAGTGAGTCACAAGACCATATAGAGTATTGTCACTATTAAGCACACAAATATACTCTATTGACTTGTTTAGATACTCCAAAGTGTCTAAGACATTTTTATCTGCGCAAATAGTAGAGACCTCTATTAAATCGAAATCTCCAAGTGGACTCTCTAAAGATATATTTTTTTCTTTAATGTTTAAAACATCTAAAACGGTAAAAATGTAATACTTTGTCTTGCCATAGACGATCACCGTTCTATGCTCATACTTTAGCATCTTCTCTATTGCCTCTGAAACAGTAACATCTATCGCTATACCTATCACATCTGTAGTGGCTATATCCCTAATTGATGGAAACTTCATCTCTATCCTTTATACTTCATCTAAAGCCATCTGGACTTTTATAGCTTGAATATGCTCTTTTACATCATGAACTCTTACTATAGAGGCACCATTTCTAATCGACTCAAGATGAGCACTCAAGCTACCAGCTAATCTCTCCTCTATAGGCGAGTTATCTATCTGACCTATCATGGACTTTCTTGAAGCACCAACTAGAAGCTCCTTAGAGAGTGATCTAAAATGCTCTAAGTGCTTTATAAGTTTTAAATTATCTTCTAAAGTTTTTCCAAAACCGATACCTACATCTAAAACAATCTCTTTGATACCAAAGCTCTCAGCCTTCGCAACTCTCTCTTTGAAAAAAGAGTAGACCTCATCAAGTATATTCACATAAGTTGGATTATCCTGCATTGTTTGAGGGTTTCCCTGCATATGCATGATTACAACTTTGGCGTTATACTTCGCACAGAGTCTACAGACCTCATCACTCTCTAAACCTGTAATGTCATTAACTATTTGAAAGCCTGACCTTAACGCATACTCTATAACTTTAGGCTCATATGAGTCTATGCTAAATGCCACCCTCTTGAAAAGTTCTCTGGTTTTTATGGTGTCAAGGATTGGTTTAACTCTTGCTAACTCCTTATCTACACTTACACTTTGTGTGTTAGGAGCTGATGAAACACCACCTATATCAATGATAGTCGCACCCTCATCTATCATAAGTTCTATCTTCTCTATCGCATCACCCTGACTAAACCTACTCCCACTAAAAAAGCTATCGTCGTTCGCATTTATAATACCCATAACCTGAACACTCTGTGCTTTTTTTACAGAACTTATCTCTTTGAGTTTGAGTGCTAGCTCTTTGAGTCCAAAAGGTTGTGCGAGCTCTTTTCTTGCAAGAGTTTTGAGCTGTGCCGTTGTCGCTATAAGTAGTGTATCTACCTTTGGGGTAGTCGCTAGAACAGTTCCCTTGGGTACGGCTAAGTCCGCTCCAATAGAGAGTGCATCTTGTTTGAGTATATTTGCCCCACCGACATTTAAATCTTTGATGCTTATGATGTGACTCTTCGCCTTTGCTGAGAGTATACTAATGCCACCGCCATCGACCCCTAACTCTTTTAAGTGAGTTTCTATATCTATGTTTGAAGAGAGTTTTTCTACTACCATTATCTCTCTTTCGTAAAACTCATAAGAAGCATAGCTAATACACTCTGCGGTCTTGAGTTTAGACTTAGAAGTCTATATGCTTTGTCAAAATTATCTAGTTGATTTGGTGTTAAGATGAGCCTATCCGTTACCGTAGCACGATAAAAAAGAGCTTCGACAAGCTCTTTTGCATCCTCTTTTTTCACGCGGGCATGCTCTTTTAAAAATGCAAAGAGATCCTTGTAATCTACTCTAGTCAAATTTAGTTCTATCGCTACTCTCTTATGATGTGCATCTACTTTCAAGATTGGCAAACGTGAACGAACAGTTGGAAGTAGGTTGGATTTGGTTGGACTTATGAGTATAAACTCTATGTTTTTTGGTGGCTCTTCTAAGAGTTTTAGAAGGGAGTTTTGTGCCACGTCAGTAAGATCACTCGCACCTATGATGATATATTTAGTTTCCGAGGTACTTATGTACGACTCGGCTAAAACAGCTTTGGCATGTTCTATCTTAAAACTCTCATCATTTACTACAAACTTTACAACACGTAGAGGTTTCAGTTCTTCTTCTAGTCTTGAAGCTTCTTCTTCAATAGCACTAGAGATAACTATATGTCCCTTTACTTGTTTAAGAGCTTGCATCTACCTCTCCAAACATTGTAGCGTTTAATGAAGCGTCAAAAAGACGATAAAGTTGCAGAAGTTTTATATCTAAACGCTTATCGTAAGACTTAAGAGTAAAAGCATTGTTAAAATCCTCATCAAACATCCAGAAGTAACTATCATCTTTTCTCTTTGCTATATCTGATCTCTTATCGTCACCCTTGCCTATGTACCAAAAAAAGTAATCATTTTTATAAGAGAGCGAAATCATATCGTCAACCACATCTATCATCTCTCCACCGCTAACGTTGTTGTAGTGAACGTACAGATTGTCGATGCTTATGATAGGAATGAGAGGACGCTCTAGCGATGCACTATTGATAGAACTTCTTATATAGTGCTCCAACCATTTTCGCTTCTCATCAGTGATAAGAATAATAGTTTTGCCTTGTAGCACTTGTTCAAGTGCATAAGCAGTGGTTTTTGACCACTCAAAACGATGCTCTTCTAGCCAAGAGAGACTCCCCTCCTCTTCACGAATAGCATCTAAGCTCCACTGAGCGAAATCAGGTACGTCGGTATTTGGCATCTCTTTACTTGTCTAACTCATAAGCGTCATGCAGACCGCGAACTGCTAACTCTGCATATTTTTCATCAATAACCATAGAGATTTTAATCTCTGACGTTGATATCATGTTGATGTTGATATTATTATCAGCCATCGTTGAGAATGCTTTTGCTGCTACCCCTGTATGACTTCTCATACCTACGCCAACAACAGAGACCTTACAGATATCTTCATTATAAGAGTCATCTTTAATCTCACCACTCTGAATAAAAGTATCTACTATAGTTTTTGCATCATGTAGATCGCCCATAGGAACCGTAAAGTCAATATTTGTTGCACCATCATGTGCTTTATTTTGAATGATCATGTCAACATTCACTTCAGAAGTAGCCAATTTGTTAAAGATGTCAGAAGCGATTCCCGGTCTATCTATGACACCCATAAGTGAGATACGTGCTTGATTTCTGTCTAATGCTATTCCGCTTACTAATGGTGCTTCCATGATATTTTCTTCCTTTGTTATTAATGTTCCCTCTTC
>JAYEHI010000006.1:0-4104 GCA_034659455.1 Campylobacterota bacterium
TCGGGGCAAAAAACACGACAGAGGGATCGGAAATCTCAGCTGGAAGTGCCTACCTCTTTGTAAAAGATGAGCAGGGAGACATTACACAAAAGGCAAAACTAGTAGCAAGCGATGGACAAGCAAATGATAACTTTGGAGATTCTGTAGCCCTTAGTGATAGTTATATAATCGTTGGTGCTCCAAATGAAGACGATACTAATACAAATGCAGGAAGTGTTTACATCTTTGATATCAATGGAAGTAGCACTCAAAAGATTCAAGCTTCATCGCCTAGTAGTGATGCCTACTTCGGCTCAAGTGTAGCGATAAGCAATGAGTACTTAGTTGTCGGTGCCGAGGGTGCAAATGGCTTTGGTCGTGCTTATGTTTTTAAAAAGAGTGGTGGCGTTTTTTCTCAGATAGCAGAGCTTGAAAAAAGCTCACCTGTGTTTAATGATCTTTTCGCTTCTAGTGTGAGCATAAGTGAAAACTACATAGTCGTTGGTGCCAAGCAAGATGACACTTTAGCTCCAGATGCAGGAAATGCATACCTCTATAAGATACAGAGTGATGATAGTGTCACTTTTGAGGATGAGGTAAGTCCAAGTGATGGAGAGGATAGTGACTTCTTTGGTGCTAGTGTAGCAGTGAGTGGAAACTACATAGTTGTTGGGGCATATCAAGAGGATACAACTGCTTCAAACGCAGGAAGTGCTTATGTTTTTGGGATACAGAGCGATGACACTGCTCTTGAGCTAGTAAAGCTTCAAGCAAGTGATGCCTCCATAGGGGACAACTTCGGGAATAGTGTCGCAATTAGTGCTGACAAAATAGTAGTAGGGGCATATAAAAAAGAGTCCTTTATTCAGGCAAATGGAAGTGTCTATCAGTTTGATATAGAATCAGATGGAACTATCACCCAAAATGCTAAAATGCAAGCGAGTGATGCACAGGGTGATGACTACTTCGGAAATAGTGTCGCTATAAGCGGAGACTATATAGTTGTAGGTGCAGAATATGAAGACACACAGGCACAAAACGCAGGAAGTGCTTATATATTTGATGGTGAGCCAGTGGATAGAATCTATGTTTATAATGCACAAGATAACACGACTATGCTTGATGAGGGTGTGCAAAAAGATCTCTTTAGCATAGATGCAGCAAGTCCGAATGGTGGACTTACTTACTCGCTATCGGGTAGCGATATGGATAGTTTTGAGTTAAGTGGAGCAACTGTGCTAAATACAAATCCTTTTGACTATGAACTCCCTGAGGATAGCGACTTGGATAACAGTTATAGTTTTAGTGTAACTCTTAGTGATGCTGGAGCTAAGAGTACTGAACTTCTCTTGAGCATTGATATCGAAGATAAACACTTCTTAGAACTCTCAAAAGAGGGTGCAAGTGATGCAGATATAGATGATAGGTTTGGGGAGTCTATGGCTATGAGTGATGAGTATATAGTTGTCGGAGCTCCCTCTGAAGATACGACATCTTTAAATGCAGGGGCTCTTTATCTCTTTAAGAAAAATGCAGATGCTAGTTTTACTGAAGTAGATAAGGTTCAAGCCAGCGATGCTCAGGCTGATGACTATTTTGCAAAGTCCGTGGCTATATCAGGGGAGTATGTTGTAGTTGGAGCACCTCAGGAGGACTCCTCAGCTACAGATGCAGGGAGTGTTTATCTCTTTAAGATAGTAGCTGATGCTTTAGTTCAAATAGGAAAAGTAAATGCAAGTGATCCAGAGGCAGGGGATATGTTTGGATCTTTTGTCTCGATAAGTGAGAACTACTTTGTAGTGGGAGCTCCTGATAAAAACACGAGTACAGGAAGTGCATATTTGTATAAAATCCAGAGTGATGAGAGTGTAACAGAGGTGACAACAATCACAGCAGACGATGCCCAATCAGGTGATATGTTTGCTTCTTCTTTAGCTATAGATGGTGAGTATATAGTAGTAGGTGCAAAAAATGAGAATTCCCTTTATGTAGATTCCGGAGCTGCTTATGTTTACAAAATAGTAAGTGCTACAACTGTTTTAGAGATAGCAAAGCTCAAAGCGGACAATGTAGGTACGAGTAACCTCTTTGGAAGTAGTGTCTCCATCTCTGGTGATTATGTAAGTGTTGGTGCAAGCCATAAGGACTCTTTGGCTCAAGATGCAGGGATGGCTTATCTCTTTGTAAGAGAGAGCGACACATATGATGACATACGTCAAATCGCCTCATTTCAAGCAAGTGATGCTCACTCTAACGACTACTTCGGCTCCTCTTTAGCGATGGATGATAAGCAGATAGTGGTGGGAGCTTTTGGAAGTCTTAATGAGGGAAGTGCATACCTATACAACTACGAAACCAATGGCTCAGTGCTTGAAGTACAGAAGTTTAGAGCGAGTGTAAATGATGCAAACAACTACTTTGGTGCATCACTGAGTGTAGATAGCCAGAACATAGCCATAGGCTCTTTTAAAGAGAGTATAGTCTCAACAGATGCTGGCGCAATTTATACTTATGAAAAAGATTTAAATCAAACACCATAAAAATATGTTAAAATGCAGTGATTTTAAAATACTAAAGGATTATACTTGATTATGTTGCGACTCTTTTTACTTGTACTAATGATAAATCCTCTTGTTGCTAATGAGGATTTTCTCTCAGATAAGATCATCACAAAAGTGGAAGCTGGTCTCTTTTTACCGAAAATATCAGGTAGCGTTTCAAATGTAGCGGATGAAGGAGATTTTGAAAAAGACTTCACATATATGGACTCTTCGGCTACCTATCTCTCCTTGGAGATACTACTCGATTATGATTACGTACCCAATCTCGATATTAGTTACTTTAATCTGCAAGATAGTCAACATGCGACGCTTGATAGAAACCTAACAGTGGCAGATGGTACGTTTGGCTCAGATGTTGCTACTGTTATTGATTATCAGATTGCGACTGCGACGCTTTTTCAAGATTTTAAGATAAAGGGTGACTATATCTCTCTCTTTGGCTCTGGACTCTATAGTGGGGACTTGGAGTTTGACATAGGTATGAGCACTAAACTTGTCTCATGGAACTTTGAAGTAAGAGACTTAACACTTCCAGCAACAAACCCATCTTCATGGATACATGTTGATCAGCTCATTGTTTTACCCTATCTTGGAGTAAAGTACTATCTGTACGATTTTTTACTCCATGCAGATGTAAATGCACTCTCTTTTAGCGATGCGAAGTCTATCTCTTATGAAGCTGCGATAGACTATAGAGTGGTAGGAGGTGTCTATCTTAGTGCAGCTTATCTACATGAAGAGTTCAAAGCTGATGAAGAGGATGATACTGTTACATTTGGCACATCAGGATATAGACTAAGCTTTAAATACGCTTTTTAAATTTTAAAAATGAGGAGAATAAATAGATGAAATACTTATTGGCATTTATGTTTTTGATAGGGAGTTTCACTTATGCGAGTGGACAGGATGGCTATCCAGATGAGGAGTATATACAAGAGTATGTACCTGAGGAAGAGCCAAAAAAAACACAAGTAGCTACAGATACACTAGATAATATAGTCAATATTGTAGTCGTGGGACAGGGTGTAGCACCATCTTTTGCTTCCTCTCCAGCACAGTCTTATGCTCTTGCAAAACGTGCAGCGATGGCAGATGCTTATAGACTCTTAGCAGAACAGGTAAAAGGTGTTCGTATAGAGGGTAAAGACACTATCAAAAATATGGCTATTAAAAGCTCAGTGGTAAACACTAGAGTGCAAGCAATGATAAAAAATGCAAAAGTACTCGAGACGACATACAAAAACGGAATGTGTGAAGTCGAGATGGAAGTAAATATCGACAAAAACCACTTCTAAGAAAAGAGTTTTTTGGAATACTTATTGCTCTAGTCTTGTAAAACCTACTCTATTTAAAGAGTAGAACAGGCAGGAGTGTAAGATGGTTTCATTAGATTTAGTAAAAAATTCATCCCCTCATAGCTCATCGGGTGCTCTACTACAAGATGAAAAACCTACACTCTCTTTTTCTGATCTACTTATGGGCATAGCAGACAAAAAAGATGATAAAGCAGTTCAAAATGGGGCTCTTCTCTTGTCCTTAAACGCAGAGGAAGAGTCTGTTAAAG
>JAYEHI010000007.1:0-4103 GCA_034659455.1 Campylobacterota bacterium
GAAGAGATATACTTCAAAGATGGTCAAGCAGTTAAGAAAGGAGACAAACTTTTTAAAATACAGCAGGATGAGTATATAGCAGCTCTGAGTGGTGCTAAAGCAAAAAAAGCACAAGACGAGGCTTCTCTTGCACTTGCAAATGCAGATGTAAATAGATACGAACCTCTGGTAAAAGAGGGTTTAGCTCCTCGTGCTACTCTTGAGCAGTACCAAGCACAACAAGCTGGTTTACAAGCTGCTATAGCAGGAGACATTGCTCAAATAAAAAAAGCAGAACTTGAGCTTAGTTATACCATCATCAAAGCACCCATAAGTGGAAATGTAAGTGCTAGACGCATTGATGTTGGAAATCTTGTGGGTCAAGGTGAGTCTACACTTCTTACTACCATCGTAAAAGCTGATCCTATTTACGCTTACTTCTCTCCATCACAAAAAGATGTAAGAATGTTTCAAAAGTATAAAAACAAAGAAAAACCCGATGCATTTATAAATGTACCTGGAAGTATAAACGAAATCAGACTCAATGGATATGTAGATTTTTCTAACAATAGCGTTGATCCTCTTACTTCTACTATCACTATGCGTGCGACTATTGAAAACCCTGATGTGAAAGTACTTCCTGGAACATTTGTTTATATAAATATGTTTATAAACGACAAGTATAAGTTTTTGATGATTCCACCCGAAGTAATCTTTAATGACCAGTTAGGTAGTTTTGTTTATATAGCGGATAAGAACTCCACTGTTAAAAGAGTAGACATTAAAATGGGTTATGCAAGTAAGTACTATGTGAGTGTTCCTGAAGGTTTAAATGATGGTGACAAACTAATAGTCTCATCACTCATAAAACTTAAAGAGGGTCGCAAAGTTCTACCAACGGATGTAACTACGACTCAAGGTGTGGCAGCCATACTAAAGAAAAACAAACTTATTCCAGAAGGAAACTAAGTCGATGTTTTCTACTACATTTATAAAAAGACCTATTCTTGCGATAGTTATCTCTCTTATCATCATCACAGGTGGGCTTGTCTCTATGCTCATTCTGCCTATTTCTGAGTACCCTGACGTTGCTCCACCTACTGTAAATGTAAGCGCTACTTATACTGGAGCAAATGCTTTTGTAGTTGAAGAGAGTGTTACTCGTGTTTTAGAAGATAAACTTAATGGTATCAAGGGTGTAATCTATATGGATTCATCCTCTTCGGCAGATGGTAGTTCTAGTATTAACGTCTACTTTGAACCAGGGTATGATATAGACATAGGTGCAGTAGATGTTCAAAACAAAGTATCCACCGCTACAGCTTCTCTCCCTGCTGAAGTTACCGCACAAGGTGTCATCGTAGATAAAAAATCCCCTTCCATAGTCTGTCTTATAGCCATTAGTGGGGATGAAAGGTACGATGGGAGTTTTCTCTCTAACTTTGTTAACATCAATGTTCTGGATGAAATAAAGCGTATCCCCGGCGTTGGTAAAGCGCAAAATATGGGTGAGAAAAAATACTCTATTCGTATCTGGCTTAACCCAGATAAACTCAAAGCCTTAAAGATGTCTCCCATGGATGTACTCAACGCAGTAAAGAGTCAAAACAAACAAGCTTCAATAGGTAAGATAGGCGGTACTCCTTCATTTAAAGATCAAAAACAGGAGTTTACACTTACCACAAAAGGAAGACTTACAGATGTTAAAGAGTTTGAAAAAGTTGTCCTCAAGTATAAAAAAGATGGCTCTTTAGTATATCTTAGCGACGTCTCTCGCGTTGAGCTTGGAAGTGAGTTCTATAGCTGGAACGCCATTAGTGCAAAAAAACCAACGGGACTTATTGGTGTTTTCCAACTTGGCGAAGCAAATGCTCTTGAGATTCGTAAAGAAGTAGAAGAGACTATGCAAAGACTTCAAACTCGTTTCCCCGATGGCGTGACTTACGACGTTCCTTACGATACGACAAAGTATGTTGAAGTAGCTATTGATAACGTTGTAGAAAATCTTTATATGGCTATAGCTCTAGTTATGATTATCATCTTTATCTTTTTAGGTTCTTGGAGACCGACCGTCATTGCGGCTGCAACTATTCCGGTATCACTTATTGGTGCTTTTGCTGCTATGCAGATTGCAGGTGGTTTTAGTATCAACTTCTTAACTCTTTTTGGACTTATTTTAGCCATAGGTATCGTTGTTGATGATGCTATTTTGGTTGTTGAGAATGTTGAGGTGATTATGTATAAAGAGCCAGAGTTAACGATGCCTCAGGTTGTAAAAAAATCTATGATAGAACTTATTGGACCCATCATCTCAACTACTCTAGTTTTAGTTGCTGTGTTTATCCCTGTTTCACTTCTTCCAGGCATTACAGGGTCCCTCTATCAGCAGTTTGCACTTACTATCGCGTTTGCTGTTATGGTTTCGTCTTTAAATGCATTAACACTCTCCCCTGCGATAAGTGCTATCATCATAAAAAGACGTAAAGAAGATGATGTCAAGTTTATCGCGTTTCGTGCTTTTGATACCTTTTTTAATGCTCTAACAGCTAAGTATAAAATAGCCATCACCTACCTTATCAAAATCAGATACTTTATGATTCTTGTTATGGGTGGAATTTTCTATCTTATGTATTACCTTTTTTCCATAACACCAACAGGGTTTGTTCCCTCTGAAGACAAGGGAATGCTTATGGTTTCGGTAAATGCCAAGCCCGGTACAGCTTTAGCTCAAACTGTTAACATCAGAAAAGACATAGAAGATATTATTTACTCCATAGAGGGTGTTGAAAATATTGTGAGTATAGAGGGTTATAACATTATCACCTCCTCTATTGATGGTTCTGCTCTTGCTATGTTTGTCTCTTTAAAAGACTGGAGCGAGAGAGAGACTAAGAAAAACAGTGCTTTTGGAATCATAAAACAGATAAAACAAAAAACTGCTAGCTATAGCGAAGCGAATGTTGCTGCTTTTAACCTTCCTGGTATTCCTGGGGTTGGTAATGTTGGCGGATTTGACTTTAGACTTCAAGACTACCTCTCAGGTGATATAGAGACTTTTGAGCACTACTCAAACGAGATGATAAAAGCTGCGTTTGACGATCCTAGAATCGCTTATGCTTTTACAACCTTCGCTACAAACTATCCTATGTACGACATTAAAATCAACAGAGAAAAAGTCAATGCTCTTGGTATAAATATGTCAGATCTTTTTACAACTATGCAAGTCTACCTTGGTAGCGTTTACATTAACGACTTTAGCAAATTTGGTAAAGTTTTTAGAGTTTTTGTTCAAGCCGACAGAGAGTATAGAAGTTCAAAAGAGGATATAACAAAGCTCTTTGTCAAAAATGCAAATGAGAAGATGGTTCCCCTCTCCGCTCTCATTGAAGTTAACGAGATGATAGGACCACAAAACCTTACACACTATAATATGTATAGAAGCATTCAGATAAATGGGGCGGCAGCACCAGGGTATAGTTCTGGTGACGCGATGGCGGCTATGGATGAGATAGCTTCAAGAGTTTTACCTGCCTCTTATGGTTATGAGTGGTCTGGTATGAGTTATCAAGAGACTCTAGCTGGAAACTCGCAGATATATGTAGTCTTTTTTGTACTCTTAGTTGTATTTTTAGTGCTCTCCGCTCAGTATGAGTCATGGATACTTCCGCTTATGATTTTACTCTCTGTTCCTATGGTTGTGACCGGTGCTGTGGCAGGTCTGCAGTGGAGTGGACTACCACTCAATACTTTTGCCCAAGTTGGACTTGTCTTACTTGTCGCCCTTGCTGCTAAAAACGCCATCTTAATCGTTGAGTTTGCAAAAGAGCAGCGTGAGAGTGGCATAGGAATCATAGAGTCCGCCATAAACGCCGGTAGTCTACGTTTTCGAGCTATTATGATGACTATTCTCTCATTTTTGTTTGGTATATTTCCACTGGCGTTTGCAAGTGGAGCCGGTGCCATAACGCAGATGTCCATAGGTATCGTTCTTATGTTTGGTATGATTGCCGCAACATTTATATCGACTCTTTTTGTACCAGTTTTGTATGTTCTACTCGAGACAATGCGAGAGAAATTTGTAAGTGTTGAAGATGAGATAGCTAGAAGGGAGTCAATATAATGAA
>JAYEHI010000008.1:0-4102 GCA_034659455.1 Campylobacterota bacterium
ATAGCTCTTATGTTTAGTAACTCTACAATTTTTTTGTGTATAATGCCGAAAAAATTAAAGGCACGTTTATGTCAACTTACGTTTTTGGACACACAAGTCCCGATAGCGACTCTATCGTAGGAGCTATCTCTCTCTCATATCTTAAAAATCAACTTGGTGAAGATTGTACTCCAACTCGTCAAGGCGAGATCTCTGCAGAAACTCAGTTTATTCTTAGTAAATTCGGTGGAACTTCTCCTGAACTTAAAACATCAGTAGCAGGTGAAGATGTATATCTTATAGATTTTTCTGACAAGGCACAAGCACCAGCGGATATTATGGACGCGACTATCAAGGGAATCGTAGATCATCATAAGCTTGGTGATTTAACAACGGATACACCACTAGAGTGTTGGATAAGACCAATAGGGTGCTCAAACACTGTTGTATATGAAATGTATAGAGCTTATGACATAGAGATACCAAAGAATATTGCTGGAATGATGATGATGGCTATCCTTAGTGATACAGTAATTTTTAAATCTCCTACATGCACAAAAGTAGATACAAAAGCGGTAAAAGAGTTAGCTAAGATAGCTGAAGTAGAAGACTATAAAGCACTTGCTATGGAGATGTTTATAGTGAAGTCTGCAACTGAGGGTGCATCTGCTCGTGACCTTAACACAAGGGACTATAAAGCTTTTGAGATGAATGGCATGAAAGTTGGTGTAAATCAACTAGAGATGGTTGATATATCTTCACTTGATGCAAGAAAAGAGGAGCTTCTTGAAGACATGAGAGCTATGAAAAAAGACGAGGGTCTGCACACAATACTTGTACTTTTAACGGACATCATGAAAGAGGGTTCACAGCTTCTCTGCGTGAGTGACGATGCTAGTAAAATAGAGACGGCGTTTGACAAAAAACTAGAAAATCATCAAGTATGGCTTGATGGCGTTTTAAGTCGTAAAAAGCAAGTTATACCTTTCGTTCAGCCTCAGTTTAAGTAAGAGGAGAGTAGCTACTCTCCTTTAGCTACGACAATATTCCTTCCGCTACTTTTAGCGATATAGAGCATCTCGTCTGCTCTTTTTGTTATAGTGGCAAATATATCACTCTCTTCAAACATGCTAAGACCAAAACTACATGTTATTTGACCAACCTCGCTAAACTCATGATTTGCAATCTTTTCTCTGAGAATGTTTGCAAATACTTCTACATTTTCAAGACTATCCATTACGACAATCATAAACTCCTCTCCGCCCCATCTTGCAAATACATCGCCTTTTCTGATCTGCCCTTTCACTAATGATGCCATTTCAATAAGAACAATATCTCCAATATCGTGACCATAGGTGTCATTAACAGACTTGAAGTGATCTATGTCAAACATGATTAAAGAAAAATTGCTTTGGTATCTCTGCGCATTTGATAAGACTTTTTCTAGATAGTTGTTAAAGTAAGTTCTGTTGTATATTTTTGTTAGGGAGTCGTGATTTGCTTTGTAGTTGAGTTTGTCTCTGAGGAGTTCATCTTTTGTGATGTCGCTAAGAGTGATAATAAAGTTGTTAGTATCTGGAAACTGGGTAAACTTGAGGTGAAATATTTTATCTTCTCTGGTTTTATAACAGTAGAGTTTGACTTTGTGCGTATACTCAGGGTGCTTGAGAAGATAGTCTAACCAGCTCACACTGTTTTTTGTTTTTTGAAGATAATCATCACCCTCAAGAAAAAAGTCACATATACACTGATGCTCTCGTTTGAGTGCTTTAATGTCCTTATAGTTGAAAAACTCCAGGACTGGGTTGTTTAAAGTTTGAAGCTCCATTCCATTTGTCAAAAAAATCATGTCTTGTTGTGAGTTTAGAAGTGTCGACGTAAACTCTTGATCTTTTCTACTCTTGTAAAAGTTATATAAAATACCTAAAATAATGATTGTAAGGAGTAGGTAAATTGTAAATAATGTAAAATATAAAGAAGCTAAATAGTTGCCTTCCTCAAAGCTAATGTAAAATGCTGCTTGGACTCCATTAATATCTTTAATTGGCAAGAATGTAGCCGAATACTCTTGATGGTTTGAAGAAAAAGCGATAACAAAAGCTTTGTCCATTGAAGAAGTTTTCTGTTTTAGGTTTGATTTTTTACTTAAACTCTGAAGTATCTCACACTTCAGAGTGTTTTCATGCGTTGTTTTGACTACATAGAAGTTGGGATTTAGGAAGGAGGTGGCATATCGACTCGATGTTACCGAGGGGGACATTATAGCATCTACTAAGTTTTTGTTTATTATATAGTGATAGTTACCGCTTAAGACGTTTTGCATCTCATTCATGATTTCTTCAAAACTAATGCCATACTCAAACATGCCTACGAAGTCACCATTATAAAAGAGTGGATACTGAAACCGAAAAGACTCTTTCCAAACTCCTAGTTCAAGACCAGATTGTGATATTTTTTTATCCATAATATTTCGTAGTGAAAATCTTTTAGAGGAGATGCTATCACCATATTTATCTCTTTTGTGAAAGCGTAGAAAGCTCTTACCGTTTTTCTCAAAAATGTGAAAAACCTCCATATTTCTTAACTTTTCATTAAGATAAAAGTAGTTAAGTTTATCTAGTATTTCTTCTCGTATATGCCCTTTGTAGGTTTCATTTGAGTCTATGACAGACGCCATTTTAGAAGCTAAAAACTTTGATTGATTATCGTAAAATGTATATGTGAGAGTTTGAAAGGTATTTATAGTCGCATCATATTTAACCCGAGTGTCTCTTATGAGCTCCGCTTCTTTTTCTTTTACCACGAAGCCATGGAAGAAATTTAGTAGGATGAGCACAGATAGTTGCGATAAAAGGAAAAAGAGTATATATTTATATTTTAGTTTAATTGTCATAATGAAATTTTAACAAATAATAGCTTATACTACTCCTTATGAATAAATATATAATACTTCTGTCTCTATCTTCGCTTTTAGTGGCAGATACACTTAGTTTTGGTGTTATTTCCCCTATTGATGTGAATATTATGCAAAAAAAAATCTCTCCCTTAATTAAGTATCTTGAAAAAGAGACGGGTCATAAGATAAACTTTCATAGTGGTAGGGATTATGAAGATACCATTGAGAAGTTTTCTGACTCTACTTACCATCTAGGTTATATAGGTCCAGCACCCTACATATTAGCGACGAACAAAAACAAAAACTTAAACATTTTAGCTGGTATAAGCTCCAGTAAACAAGGAACAAGTCAGAGTGAAATCATTGTCAAAAAAGGCTCTTCTCTCAAAAGCTTAGATCAGCTTGAGGGCAAAGTAATGGCGTATGGCTCTCCTTACTCCACTCTTTCATACTTTCTTCCAAAATATATGCTAAGTCAAAAAAAAATCGACACAAAACTTAAAAACGAGCACTTCTTAGGAGGACATGATAGAGTGGCAGAGTACATAATTATGGGTAGATACGATGCTGGAGCGGTTAAGTCTTCAGTAGCGAGTGCTTACTCAAAATATATAGACGTCATAGCTTCTAGTGAACAAATACATGATTTTAGTGTCGTGGCAAATAAAGAGTTGGATCAAAAAATTCAAGATGATATTCAAAAAGCTCTCTATAGACTCAAGGATAAGAGTGTTTTACAAAGCATCAACAAGTCCGCTACAGGATTTACTCAAAGAGTTGATAGCGATTATGACAACTTAAGAGTAATTATGGAAAAGGTGAATCAATACACAAAGTAAGCTATTTATCAAATTTTAAATTGCATTTCATTTTGTTTGAGTAGTGAGTAGCACTCACTACGTCGCCGATGATGGCTCTATGATATAGGTAGGGTTCTTTTATATTTCGTATGACATATCTACCACCGTCAGTAGTTAAAACTTCTAGCGTTCCAACATCTAAAATATTTTTAAACCTTTCACTAATGGGCTTGATGTAGATAGTTCTAATATTTTCTAGATTTATGGGAAAGACCTCTTTTGTTTTGTACCCTTTGAGTATAATAAGGCGTTTTTGAGTCAGCAGACAGTGATAAGACTTCTTCTCTTGTATCTCATGCATATGCACGTAAAAAGTACGCAAAATTAAGACAATACCGATGATGCCTATTTCCCATTCATAACCTAT
>JAYEHI010000009.1:0-4095 GCA_034659455.1 Campylobacterota bacterium
TTAGGATTAGACTTATAAACATCTTCTGGAGCATTTTTAGCTAAGAAAGCATAAGCGATAAGAACTACGATAGCCATTGCTGCACCTACACCAAATACTGATTCCCATCCCCATAACTCCGCTATCTTTGGAGCAAAAAGAAAATCGATAACAACACCGATGTTACCAGCTCCAGCGATACCTAGAACAACACCTTGAAGTTTTGGTGGATACCACTGACCAGCCTGTGGAAGTGCAACTGCAAACGATGCACCAGCAAACCCTAAACCAAGTGCGACTAAAAGGAGTGCGTTGTAAGTAATCTGGTCACCCATGAAAAAAGCGGTTAAAAGAGCCGCTATAACAACCGACTGTGACATAAGTGCAGTTGCTTTAGCACCTAGCTTATCAACGCCAAATCCAAGTAGAATTCTTAAAAGCGCTCCTGAGAGTATAGGAAGAGAGAGAAGTGTCGCCTTCTCTCCCGCTGTCATTATGTGACCACCAAGCGCTAACGCTTCGGCTATCTCTGTAGAGAGTGGCCCTAACATCGTCCACACCATAAAACTCATATCGAAGTATAAAAAAGCCATGAACAACGTCGGTGCGTGTCCTTGTCCTTTTAAGTCTTTAAATCCTGCCATTTTTCTTCCTTCTTAGTAGCTTAATTTTTCATTAAACATTTTAATATGAAAGAATTATAACAGTTGAAGTGGGAAATATATTCTATTAACTGTATAGTTTTTATACAGTTAAATATTAATTTTACATTAAATAAGTTTTTTTAATTTTTTATGAACTGATTTTTTTCAACATCTGTTAAAATATTCGATGACATCTCTTTTACAAGATGAGCTACTCTACTTACTTCATCTGCCGTTGCTGCATTTGCTTGAGTAGAGCTATCTATCTCTGTCATTGCCGCATTTACTTCAGCAACACTATGACTCTGCTGATCAATGCTTGAGCCTATGTCGGTGATTGATTGCGTAAGTATGCTGATGTTTGTATTTATCTCAGAAAGTGACTTTTGAGTTCTCTCTGCAAGTTTTCTTACTTCATCGGCAACAACGGCAAACCCACGACCATGTTCACCCGCACGCGCTGCTTCGATAGCCGCGTTTAATGCAAGTAGATTTGTCTGATCTGCAATATCACCTATAATCTCTATAACGTTTTTAATGTCACTTGATTGAGAAACTACCTCTCTCGCCTTCTCTGCAGTATCTTCAATAGAGTGTGTAATACTCTCTATAGATGCAGAAGTGGTCTCTAGTGAAGATGCCTGTTCAACTGCTGACTTACTAAGTTCTGTCATTTGAGACTCAAGGAAATCTGATTTGTCACGAAGCTCAGTAGATGAAGAGTAAGATGTATTTAACGTCTGAGTAATAGCACTACCAAGAGCATTAATACCCTCAACAAGCTTCTTGCTCTCACCACCTACCGAAGCGTCAATCTTTATCTGGTCCATATAGTCATAGTGAGTGTATTTGTTAAGCCCATTCAAGATGTCTTGCATGATTTTTGATTGAGCGTCTAACATCTTATTGATAGTCTTGGCAAGTGTATATATCTGTGGATTAGAAGCCTCTGTTTTCACTCTACAGTTAAATTGTCCTTGTTCAACTTTGTTGAGTGTTAAAATCGCCTCACCAACGCAGAGCATATCACTCTCAGTTTCACTATTGATCTTACTTACGTTGCTGTTGACCATTTTTCCTATTTCAGCCATCTCATCACTACCAGTAATGTCTATTTTCTTTATAACATTTTTTTCACGATTTAGATAATCTAAGAACTGTTTGATTCCAAAAGAAATTTTACTAACAGACGTAGAGATATTTCTACTTATCATAAATGATAATATTGCTGTTAGTATAATTATAAAAATTATTGTTAAACTAAAGATTATGAGACGTGAAAGTTCCGTTGCATACTTGTTAGAAGCCTGCTTTGAGAGATCACTGGAGATATAATCATCAATCTTTTTGAGTAGATTTATTTTTTTAGTGATAGTGTCAAACCAGTATGACGCTTCTGTATTAAAGCCACCAACTTCAATGGAACTTTGAGCTACCTCTCTCATGCGTTGAACTTCCACAATGCTTTCATGATTCATAGTTTTCATATAGTAGTTTATAAATTTACTCGGAGCACTTGAGAGAAAAGATTGTGTAAAACTCTCCTGTTGAACAATAAGCGTATTGAGTTTTGTTTTCATACCTGGGGCAAATCTGTTTCTTGCAAAAGTATTTGCTAAAACTGCACGCTCTATTCCAGCACGCTCTTTAGCCATCAAGAAATTATAGTAAGCGATAACCGTAGCTGTTTCTTTGTTTGTTTTCATCAAAGATGCTGAGAGAGCTATGGTCTCTAAAAATGAGCTATTCATATTTGTATAAAACTTTATAGCGTCACCTGCGGAGATTTGAAGTGAAGTTACCTCTTTTCGTATTTTTGAGATATTAGCTATTTGTTTTAAAGCAAAGTTGATGTTTTTACGAATGTCTTTAGGATAATGAGCATAATTAAATGTTTTTAAACTCGACTTTAATACTCTTACTTTATTGTTTGTCAAACTCTTTTGAGCTTCTAACTTTTTAGAAAATTTTTTACCTTTAGAGCCTAAGTAGCCAGCAGTAGCACCACGCTCTTTTTGAGTTTCATGAAGTACATTCGCAATGTTTATAAAGACCTCTATGGCGTTTTGGGCTTTTTTAGAGGAAGTGGAAATATTTTCGCCTATATAGTCTTCAACTTTTTTTAGTAAGTTTATTTTTTGCGTTATAGTCTTAAACCAGTAGAGTGAATCTACATTAAACCCACCCACCTCTTTTGAGTCAGAAAGAATTTTTCTCATACGGTTTACTTCATCGACAGCGTCACCTTGGAGGGTGCTCTCTTTGAAGGAGGCAAGATCTTCATTTGCAAGTGCCATAAAGCTACTCATATAAGAGTCTTGTTCAGATACTAGAGCTTCAAGTTTTGCTTTTCTACCTTTTGAAAATTTATCATTAGCAAAAGTAGCACTCCCTATGGCTCTTTCGATTCCAGCTCTCTCTTTTGATTGTAGAAAATTATAGTAAGCGATGGTGGAGTAGGTGAGTTCACTATCTACTGCTTGCTGAGAAGTCTGCACAATGAAATTTAAAAAGAGTTGATGCATATTTGTATAGTAGCTAATAGCCTCTTTTGCAGAGATGCTTTGTGCTGAAACCTTAGTTCTTACATCCTTGATTTTATCCAGTTCTCTAATCGCTTGATTTAGAGTTAGGTCTGTAGTTTTAAGAAGTATTTCTCTTACCTTAGAATCATTTATATAGTCTTGAAGTTGAGCTATGGCAGTGTCAGTTTCTGCTCTTTGAGTCGGTAGTTTTTGAGAAAACGCTTTACCTTTGGAACTTAAAAATGCAGCAGTGGCACCACGCTCCTTTTGAGTTTCATGAACAAGAAGAGATATCTTCGCATCTAACTGCACAATGGTGTCAAAGTCACTATATAGGTTCTTTTTTTCAATATGTCCATATATAACAGCCAATGCAATTAATACAATTGCCCCCATGGGTACAAGAATGTTTATAAGTAGTTTATTTTTAATATTTATATGTTTTAAAAAGTTCATTATCTCTGCTCCTCTCTCATCTTCTTATATAAGACTTCATGTGCTTGAACCTCTTCTTGTGATGCTTTTCTTCTACATGACACATAGCCATTTGTGCCATCACATGAAACAAAAGGAAATACAGTAGCGTATACCCAGTAGTAACTTCCATCTTTTGCAAGGTTTTTCACAAACCCTCTCCATTTTTCTCCACTCTTAACACTTTTCCACAGATCTTCAAATGCCGCTTTTGGCATATCTGGATGTCTTGCGATATTGTGTGGTTGTCCTAAGAGTTCCTCAATGGTATAACCTGAGTATTTACAAAATTCATCATTGGCAAATGTGATTCTTCCTTTGGAGTCAGTCTCTGAGACTAAAAAATCTTTAGTGTCTAGTACCTGTTCATGATTGTTTGGAATCGGCATATATTCTCCCATATTAATTGTTTTCTATATAGAGAGTATTTTATCATAATAATATCTCTTAAAAATGACATTTTTAAAGTTTAG
>JAYEHI010000010.1:0-4092 GCA_034659455.1 Campylobacterota bacterium
AAGTTTTTGAGTAGCCTCTATCTCTCCACCAAAAACTGCAGCAAAGTTCTTCCCTTTTCTTCTTATAACTCCAGGTTTTTCTACATGAGAGAGTATATATACACAGCCATCAAGCACTAGTGAACTACTTAAACTTCTAAGAGTCTCTCCATTGTTAACGCCATTAGAAAAAGAGACAAGAGTTGTTTTTTCATCTATGTGTGAGCGAATATGTTCATATGCATCATGTAAATCATAACTCTTTACACAAAACAGCACAACATCAAAAGAACCCTCAAAG
The DNA here is from genome assembly GCA_034659455.1 of Campylobacterota bacterium. GTDB lineage: Bacteria > Campylobacterota > Campylobacteria > Campylobacterales > Sulfurimonadaceae > Sulfurimonas. The sequence goes on from JAYEHI010000010.1 coordinate 281, forward strand.
TAACCATCAAGATCATCCTCTTCTCTTGTGTCTATCTTCACACTCCAGCAAGCATCATCCTCCTCAACCTGAAGTCCATGTGAACGAATCGCATCAAGGTGTCTCCCTCTTGCAAACCCCACTACATCTACACCTGCTTTTACAAAATTTGCTGCGATATAACCACCAACACCACCTAGCCCAACAACTGCTACTCTCATCATTACCACCTTTTATAATTTGTAGTATATAATAATGCCAATAAAAAAGGAGTCTTGTGCCTAAAATAGATAGTGAAAAGTTCTACACCTCTGCAATAGAGAAGTTTGGCATAACTGCTAAGGGTGTTAACTGGGCATCAAAAAAGAACCAAGAGCTTCGTTTTGAGGTCTTACTCAAACTCCTGCCAGATGATTTGAGCTCATTTACACTCGCTGATGCCGGCTGTGGATTTGGAGACTTCTACTTCTACCTTCAAAAGAAAAAACGACTCCCAAAACACTACATAGGAATAGACTCTGTTTTGGAGATGTACTCCATAGCCTCCAACAACACAGCACAGGAGATACTCCATCTTGATATCTGCAAAGAGAGACTCCCCAAAGCTGACTACTATGTCTGCAGTGGAGCACTCAATGTCCTAACCCCCTTTGAGTCTCACCTTTTCATACAAAACTGCTACAACTCTTCTAAGGTGGCGTTTATATTTAATGCCCTCCATGGAGACAGAGAGAGCCAAACTTATAGCTACCTCTCCACAAGCACTATAGATACAATGGCATCGACACTCAATGTCCAAGAGTCCCTTTATGAGAGCGGCTATATGAAAGATGACATTACAGTAAGGCTCTCAAGATAATGTGTAGCATATTTGGAATCATTGGAGAGTATAGTGAGAAGCAAGCTCGCTTAGCACTTGCAAAACTCTCGCACCGTGGACCAGACCACTGTGGCATCGTTCAAAAGAGAAACCTCTTTTTTGCACATCAGCGTTTAAGTATACAAGACACTCATGCAAGAAGCCATCAACCTCTCAAACATCAAAACATTTTACTCTCCTTTAATGGGGAGATTTATAACTTTAGAGAGCTCAAAAAAGAGTTAAGCCATGCTGTGAGCGGTAGCGAGGAAATGCCCTTGGGGTACAACTATGAAACAGAGTCGGATAGCGAGGTAATCATAGCTGCTTATCTCAAGTGGGGTGTGGATTTTGTGCAACATCTTCGTGGAATGTTTGCTATCGCTCTTCTTGATGGTGACACACTCTACCTCTTTCGTGATAGGCTTGGAAAAAAGCCGCTCTTCTACTTTGACAACAAGAACCAGAGTAATAGCTCTTTTATCTTCGCTTCTGAACTAAAAGCACTTGTTCCCTTTCTCAAAAAAAAGGAGATGGATGAGGATGCCCTCATGAGCTATCTCTCTTTTTTAGCACCTACTCCCCCTTTTACATTTTTCAAGGGGATCAAAAAGTTAGCTGCAGGAGAGTACTTGGTGTACAGAGATGGCATAACACAAACAAAACGTTATCATGATGTTTTAAATGCCACGGCAAATCTCATTACAGATAGAGATGAAGCAATAAGTACTCTGGAGTCTTCTATCCAAGAGTCTATCGCCCTGCGTTTAAACGCCGATGTGCCTATGGCATCACTCCTCTCAGGAGGTATAGATAGTGCCACCATAAACTACTTTGCAAAAGAAGAGGGACAACTACTCCCTACCTATACTCTTGGATATGAGGAGTTTGAGAAGTATGATGAGAGAGCAAATGCTAAAGAGAGTGCTCACTCCTTGGGTCTAAGTAACAAACAAGTTGTTATAAACCAAGAGCAGTTTTTAAACGCGAGTGAGTCTGTTTTTGAGACCATGGATGAACCACTCAACGACCCAGCTGCCATACCACTCTATCTCCTCTTTGAACAAATAAAAAAAGATGGCTACAAGGTTGTTATGAGTGGTGAGGGAAGCGATGAACTCTTCTTAGGCTACAGACACTACTTTGACTATCTTGATGTTGAGTCTGCCGCAGCTCTCAAAAACAAGAACTGGCTCAAACGCTACTTCAAGGCTAACCCCTCACCAAACAGAGAGTGGGAGTGGTACAAACGTATCTTTGATGAGAGCCTGCTTTTTCGTACCTCGGGAGAGAAGTTTAGTGACCTTCAAAAGAATGAACTTCTCAAAAGAAATGTCAAGAATAATGCTTCGTTGAAGTATCTGACAAGTTACCGTGAGCGATTTGAAAACTCAGCCCATAGTGATGAGGCCTCTTGGTATAGCTACATCGACCTCCACCTCTTTCAAGCGGAACATTTCTTGAGTAAACTCGACCGTGTGAGTATGGCTCACTCCATAGAGTCTCGAACTCCATTTTTAGACCATAAACTTGTTGAAAAGGTTTTCTCTCTAGATCCAAAACTTCGCTATGAAGATGGCATTACAAAATCACTTCTCAAAGAGATTATGAAACCCAAACTAAACGCCAAGATACTCACAAGAAAGAAAAAAGGCTTCTCCAACCCCTATATGGAGTACCTCATCAACTCACAGAAAATAGACCTTATTGTTGAAGTAAACGAGCAAACTGGCATGTTTAAACGCCAGAAACTTCAAGAGTATATTGATCGTGCTAGAAGTGGAGCTTTTAAACATCATGTATGGGGACTTTATGTACTCTCACACTGGATAAAGAAAAACTTATTATGATAGACTTGCACTTCTAAAAGGATAGGCATGATTACGAAGATAAAAAAATACTCAACAACCAACACTCTTGTAGTTTTAGGGATAGTTCTCGGGGCCCTATTTGGTACCTTTTTACCTGAATTAGCCCTCAAACAAAAAGTGATAGGGACAATGTTCGTCTACTTTTTAAAGATGCTTGTTGTTCCTCTCGTTTTTTCAAGTATCTTTGTCGCTATCATCGGTTTAGGCTCGGTTGATCACCTTAAACGCATGGGAGCAAAAACCATCGGTCTCTATATGCTTACAACGGCTCTTGCGGTTTTACTTGCTATAGTTGCTATGAACCTCTTTGCCATAGGCGAGCAAGTGAGTAGGGAAGGTTTGGAGTTTGCAAAAGCCTCAAGCATAGCACCCTTCTCTTTAGAGAGCATGATTTTAAGCTTTATCCCAACAAATATATTCAACTCGCTAAGTAGTGGTTCTATGATGCAAGTTATCGTTTTTTCTATTCTCTTTGGTGTTGCGTCTCTCTATCTTCCCGCTTCACAGCAAGAGCCTCTCACTCAGGTTTTCACCTCTATCAGTGAAGCGATGCTGAAGATGGCTGAGTGGATTATACTGCTCACTCCTATCGGTGTTTTTTCTCTTATATCCTATGTTATCGCTGAGCAGGGTATAGAGGTTATTCTTGGGCTCTACAAGTATATTTTCGTAGTCGTTGGCGTTATCTTAGTTCACGGGCTCATCACACTTCCTGCTGTTCTACGACTCTTTACAAAAGTAAACCCATACAGATACCTCTCTGATGTGAGAGAGGCTCCCATCATGGCGTTTTCAACTGCCTCATCAGCTGCTACACTCCCAGTCTCTATGAGAGTGGTTGAGGAGATAGGTGGCGTTGATAAAAAAAATGCCTCTTTTGTTTTGCCTCTAGGTGCTACAGTCTCCATGGATGGAACCGCTGCATATCTCACTGTTGCTGTTCTCTACATAGCAAATCTTGCTGGAGTACCTCTAGAGTTTGGTGACCAACTACTTTTAGGCATCACAGTAGTTGCACTTAGTGTCGGAGTAGCTGCCCTTCCTAGTGCCTCTCTTGTCATGATGGTGGTCATTCTCAACCAACTTGGTCTTCCTGTAGAGTA
>JAYEHI010000011.1:0-4071 GCA_034659455.1 Campylobacterota bacterium
TTTATTTGTGTAGAGAGGTATGTTTATATCACTATTTATAGAAGGGTTTGTCCTAGGTCTAGGAGCTGCACTCCCCTTAGGTCCTATCAATCTACTTATCATGAACGAGGCTCTTCGTAGCTATAAGAAAGCTGTAGCCATTGGTTTTGGGGCTATGAGTGTTGATGTTACTTATCTAGTCTTGATTCAGTACGGTATCACTAACTATATGCAAGAGGATTTTTTCTTGAGGATGCTCTCATTGCTTGGCGGTGTGTTCTTAACTTACTTGGCGTTTCTTATCTTCAAAGGAAGAAACAAACATATAAAAAAGAGGAAACCATCTAAAGAGTCAACCCTCCTCTCAAACTATGTAAAAGGTTATCTGCTTACTTTTTTAAATCCCTACACCATACTCTTCTGGTTAAGCATAACGACTTACTCGACTACTACAGACTCATTAGTTATAACTCTATTTGGATTGATGAGTGCTATCATGCTGTGGATTACGATAATGCCTTATGTGGTGTATAAAAAAAGAGCTCTAGTCTCCGATGGTTTAGCATCTATCATCGCCATCGTCTCCTCTGTGATTATCTTGCTTTTTGGTCTATCACTCTTTGTGAAGAGTTTCACTCAGTAAGGTGTTTAAGATGAAAAGTAGAAGTTTTTGACTTTAGTCACTATGAAATACAAGCTTATACTGCTCTTTTCTAAAGTCATATGTAGTATAACTAGGGTTTAGTTTTTTTTGCTCTTTATAGTATGCGTTTGACCCGATAAACCTGTTTGCTGCATTTGAGGGAGAAGTGAGAGAGATAGTTTTTATCTCTCTCCCATCAAATGTAAAACTATGAACCTTGGGGATGTCTGCTTGGAGCAGAGTCATCGTGATTTTTTGCTCCTTTAAGATTTTTCGTAAGAAATACTCAGGCCCGTTTTTAGAAGCCCCTCCAGTAAAGACAATCGTATCGACACTTTTGTACTCTTTTAAATAAGCCAGTATATCTCTTAAAACAACACTGCTCATCCCAATATCGCTTGCATCGACCTTTTCTCTCTCACAAGAGTGTACGATATCACATATCCCGATATGGCTTCTCTTTAAAAAGTCGCTTCTCTGTTTTATAGCATCTTGGGTATTCTCAAAAACAAGGTTCAAGTCAAAGGTATCACTAAGAGCTCTCCAGAGGTTACTATCCCTAGAGCCATATGGGAAAAAGACATCATCTGCTTTCAAGTCGTTTGTTGAAAACCGGGGAGGAGGTAAGGTACCCATTATAATCTTTTTTGTATTTTCATAGAAGATTGGTGGATGAGGGTGTTTGTGTAAAAACAAAAAGAATCCTTGGCATATATTGTTTTATGCTAGTATTGTATCAAGAAAAGCTTTTTTATGGTGTTAAATTTTGACAAGCTCGTTGTATAATACTTTCAATAAAATATAAATGACTATTTTACATAAGGAAAATACCATCAAACCAACTTTTTACACACTTCCACAAGCTATGTACGATTTAGATGCTATAAAGATAGTTTTAGCGGAAGAAAACAACTCCATTCTTTTTAAAACACTCAAATCAGACATGCTAAATATGGAAAAAATCATTGTCTCACACTCTATAGTTTATGTTGAATCAGGGCGGGTTGAGGTTCAAACTTATGATTATAAAAAGTTTACTATTACAGATGGCGAGATGTTGTTTATGCCTAGAGATAGTTACTTGATTTCTGATTATATTAAAAAAGAGGAGGATATGAGAGTATTTATCTTCTTTTTTGATTTTAACATCTCTTCTGAGTTTCTCTCTTGTGTAAACTCTAAAGCAGTGTCAACAGATGAGACAATACTGAAAATAGATGTAACACAAAACCTTTCTCATTACATAGCGGCTTTGAAAAATGTTGACTATAAAAACAAGAGAAATGCCCACTTGTTAAAAAGTAAAATGTTTGAACTCTTACATCTCGTAAGTGAATCAAATAAAGAGTTTATTAGCATCCTTCGTTCACAAGAGAGTGATAAAACAGATATAGAAACTTATATGCTAAAGCATTATGACAAAGAGTTGAGTGTAAACGACTGGGCTACTCTGAGTGGTCAAAGTCTTTCTACTTTTAATAGAAAGTTTAAAAAAGTATATAATCTTTCCCCTAAAAAATGGATGCTAAAACAGAACATGAAACTTGCAAAAGAGGCTTTAAGCAAAGGCATAAGTGTAAGCGAGTGCTCTTCGATGTTCTCTTATCAAAACACATCAAACTTCATTAAAGCCTATAAAGAAGTTTACAACATAACGCCAAAACAAGACACTTTGACATAAAATGACTACTTTTGACATTTTATGAGGAGAAGTTATTTCTCGATTTTTCTATCATACTCTAAATCAAATAGGAGAAGAGTTCATGAAAAAATTCTTATTTATAACAATGGTAGTTGGGAGTTTAATCACCTTAAATGCACAAGAGTCAAGAGCCAACCAAGTGTTGGACAGTTACATAGCAGCTTGGAATGAGCATGATATAAAAAAGATAGACTCGTTCTATGCCCCTAAAGTAATCTGGTATGACTTAGGTTATGACTACACTACAAAAGGAAAAGAGAGTGTTTCAAAGGCCATTATAAAAGCTTTTATGGGTAGTGTTCCCGATATGTATTGGAGTAAAAGCGGCGATGTGTTCATAAGTGGAGATACAGTTGTTTACGAGTGGGTCTATGGTGGCACATTTAATGGTAAGTGGGACGGTAAGGTAGTCAAAGATAAAAGCTTTCAAATAAAAGGAGTAAGTGCTACCACTATAAATAAAAATGGAAAAATCACTTCTCATAAAGATTACTATAACTTACTTAGCCTCAAGCAGCAGTTAGGAGTTTTGAAAAGTAATTAAAACAAGAACTATAGTATCCAGTTGATAACTTGTGCTTTGGTATAGAGAGTTTCATCTACGTCCTTGATGGTCACATCAAAGGTAAGACGCCTTTTTTTCCACTCAGTTAGAGTAGCACGAACATAAATAAACCCGATATCCATAGTTATGGGTTTTAAGAGTTTTGATTCGATGTTTCGTGTTACATTTTTTGGAGCTATCAGCATGCTGAGTGGTCCAAGTGCATTGTCTACTGCACCCATTGTCATTCCGCCTTGCATAGTGCCATAAGGGTTACAGAACTTTTTTAAAACTGGCATTTTGACAAGCATAGATTTTTTGCTCGCATTAAACTCTACTATCTCACACTGCATGATTTCAAAACTAGGAGAGGGGAGATCGTAATCATCCATCTTCTCCCCAAGAGTCTCTTGAAATATTTTTACAATGTCAAGCATCTTCTACATCCGGAAAGTTATGAATCATTTCACTATAACAGGTAAAAGTTTTAATGGCATCTATAACTTCAGGAAGGGGATCTTCATAGTTTTCTCTCAAGTCATACTCATGCTCTCCTAGCTCAAACGCTAACTGTTCGTGGGGTGGATTGAAGGTGGCGTTTACACCCTCTTTGTTTCCTCTTGCATCTACTCTATACCAGCCAAACTTTTTAAGATATATGGTGTTTAAACCATGCAAGCAGTAGATATCTTTAACATACTCCGAACAAGAGAGTCTCTGATAAGCAAAGCCTGTAGGGATATTATTTGCACGAAGTAGGGCGGCTAGAAGTATGCTTTTGGCATAACACCAACCAGTTTTGTGTTTTAGGACATCACTCGCTCTGTAAGTTGTTATCTCATCTTGATAATCACCACTATGATGAATCTCATCTCGTACATAGATAAAACAGTTTTTAGCAATCTCAACATCACTACTGCATTCAGATGCAAGCTCGGACGCTAAAGCTGCTACTACTGGATGGGAGTAATCGATGAGCTCAGTTTCTCTTAAATAATTTTGCAAAAGCTAGTCTTAGATTTTATTAAACATAACAGAACCAAGTCTGACCATGTTTGAACCACACTCGATAGCAAGTTCAAAATCCTTACTCATCCCCATAGAGCAGATAGTGGCGTTTGGAAGGGTTTTGTATATCTCATAGGTAGTAGTAAAGCTTTTTTTGATGACCTCTTTATCATCACTGTGAGCACCTATACTCAT
>JAYEHI010000012.1:0-3948 GCA_034659455.1 Campylobacterota bacterium
TCATCTCTATTCTCCTATTTTTTATCTAGGGCTTTTTTTGCACCATCTATCATGCCGCTAAATGCACCTTTTCCAATTTTTACCATTTTCTCAGATAAGACAACTATCTCATCTTTAGTAATTTCTGCAACCTCTAAGGCTTTTTCTTTTGCACTGTATGCAACTTGAGAACCTTTTTCTTTGAGATAATCAATAGCAACTTCTGCTGCATCTAAAGCAATTTCTCTTAACTGTGAAGCATCTTCTTTTATCTCTTTTATGCTACTCTCTATTACAGTTTCTGCAATATCACCAACTCTGTCTGCTATATTCCTTAGAGTTTCTATAAAAGCATCTTCAATAGCTTCTAAATCCTCAATAGTCTGTTTTATATCCTCTTCTACAAAATCAACTGCTTCATTTTTAGCCTTTAAAAGTTTTGATTTTGTTTTTTTAACACTCTCGGCAACTCCTTGTTTTGCACCCTCAATAGCACCTTTAGTTACCTCTTTTACATCTTTTCCAGCTTCTTGTGCTGTTTCAATAGCCCCTAAAATTACTACTTCAGAAACTTCTTTTACTTTTTTTGCACTTAGCCTACCAGTGCTCAAGGCATTTTCAGTAGCCTCTTTTGTAATATGCACAATTTTCGCTTCTACGTCTGTTCCCTCATCAATAACCGATTTAACACTCTGGCTAATTGTTGCTTGCAAAAGACCGAGAATCTCAACACTTTTTAATTTTGTATCAGTCACTGCTTCTTCTAAATCTGTCTTAATTTCATCAGAAAAATTTGAAGCTGCTTCTTTCGCACCATTCAACCCATCTTTTAGGTGTGTAGCCAGATTCTCTTCTTGTTCTTGAAGTCTATACTTTGTCTTTAAGAGTTCCATATCAACTTTATTAACGCTATCTTTTAGATTTTTACTTATCCCGTCAATCGTACCGTTAACTGCTGCTTCTATATGTTCCTTTGTTGCACTATTAGCAGACTCCAATTCAGCAACAACCGTTGTTACAGCTTCTTTTGCGATTTCATTAATATCTACAGCACCATGCTTTGCACTTTTTACTACTTTATAAACTACATTCTCCACAGTTGTCTTAATTTGTTGAGCATCTACTTTGCCAACACTATATGCTTTTTTAATATCTTCAGATATCTCTTTCTTCATTGTCTCTAACATTTTGTAGCTCCTGTCTTGATTTATTATCTAGATAGTAAAAGTATATAAGCTTTAAAAAAATTATTCTGTTACATAAGAGGCAGAAGTCAAGAAAATTAAATAATATCCCTACATCTATCAAGTAGTTTTTGCATATTTATAACTGAAAGGTTTCCTCGTGTAGAAGTTATAACTCCCTCTTTTTTTAACTCTTGGATATTCAGATTTACTACTTTTCGTACAGAACCTATCATTTGTGCTAAGGCTTCGTGAGAAAGGTCATTTATAAATTTGACAGGGGACTCTTCTTGTTCTTTAGTATGTACATTATCTAAAATTAGTTTTGCTAGTCTAGTAATCGTATCATATAGTGCCAAGTTCGAACTGGCATCTTCAAGAGAACGCATTCTATTACCAATATAGGGTAAAAAGTTTTTGTTGAACTCTGGGTTCCTATCTAACCAACTACGAGCAGTCTCCATAGGTGTTTTGAGTAGTTCTAATTCATCAATAGCTTCAATATTTACCTCATGTTCTTTTTCATCAAGCAACGATATTACATCAAAGACATCACCTTTATCAAGCAGTGAAATAATATATTCACGACCATTTTGAGGATTAATTTTAGAAATTTTTACTCTTCCACTGATAATTATAAAAAATGATTTTTTTGTCTCGAATGAATTGATCACTCCTTTTTTAGGTATTGTTACAGGAGAAAAATATCCTAGTATCTCATCCATCATATCCTCATCTACACCATCAAACAGAGAAGCACCTCTTAGAACTTTTACACTTGATAGATAATATGTTGAATCTTTTCTCATATTTTTTTAGCCTTTATCTCTTCTTTTATATCAGGTCGTATATACCAAAACAGAGATAGTGATAGTATCGCCCCAATAGTATCTGCTAATACATCTTTTTGAGCATCCCATATATCACCTTGTGAACCTAAGAACTCTATTCCTGCATCTCCACCCTCAATTACAGCATAAGCCCACTCAACTACTTCATAAGCACCAGCAATACTCATAATAAAAAACAGTCCAAAGAAAGATGCGACAATAGAGTTTGCATATTTCTTTCTTGTTAAAAACTCAGCCATTGGATAAGCATAAAATCCAATTACCAGATGACCAATCCTGTCAAAATGATTTCTCTCAAAATTAAATAGGTTAGTTACAAAATCAAAAGGAACATTAGCAAAAGTATAGTGCCCTCCTATGGTGTGCCACACTAACCACAGAAGCATCAAAGTGTATGAGGTGTTTGTAAATTTAAATTTACAATATGTCAACAGCAATAATAAATATACGAAAACTATAGGGACAACTTCAACAATCCATACTTTTCTATCAATTGGACTGATACCTAAAAGTATAAAAAACACTACAAAACTAATTGCTAATATATGGGGATAATATTTCATTTTATATCTTCTCCTTAGTGGCCATTTTTCCTATTTCTATCATTTTATAAGCTTTTGTAAACTCATAAAACTCACAACTGCTTCTTGGAATTTCTATAACTATATCTGCTTTATGATTTTGCATAGAGTATTTTGCTAATGTACCTTGAGCCGTATCAATCGTTCTACCTAGAATGAAAAAGATATCTTTTTTTTCTTTTTGCGTAATTTTTTGTAGCACCTTAGAACTATTTTTATCTACAATATCTAATAATTTATTAGGAACATAAGATTCTGCTTTTTTAATGTAGCTATTAAACTCATTATATATCTGTTCTTCTCTTGTTTTGTGTTCTAATGGAATTTTTACGATATACTTATTTTCAACATTTGCATCCAGATTTACTACAATTTTAAGATCTGTATTGTCGTCTATTATTGCATTTATTGGAAGTGGATTTAAGACTCCTCCATCCACCAATATCATCTTACCTTTTACAACAGATGTAAAAACAGTAGGAATAGCGATAGAGGCTCTAATCGCATCTATTAGTTTTCCTTCAGTAAACACAACCTCTTTTTGAGTAATAATGTCTGTAGCAACAGCTCTATATTTCAGTGGTAACTCTTCAATATTTACATCGCCTATCATTAGTGCAATTTTATTAAATACTTCATCAGCATCTATTAGAGCACCACTCGTTGACGAAAGTTTAATTAATTTATAGACATCGTAATAACCAAGTGTTAATATCCACTTTTTATATTCATCTAGTTTTCCAACAGCATAAAGCCCACCTATTAAAGCTCCCATAGATGAACCAGCTATTGATTCAATCTTGTAACCTTTTTTTTCAATCTCTTCAATAGCCCCAATGTGTGCATATCCTCTAGCTCCACCACTACCTAAAGCCAATGATACTGTTTTGTGGTTTTTATTTTTCAAATTATTTTCCTCTTTTATTATGTCACTATCACAGTTAACAATTATTAGAATAATAAAAATTATTTTTTTAATCATTTAATATGTCCTATTTTATATGTTTCTATTCTAAAATTGAAATGCATACAATAATCCGCCAAAAGTGTCTATCCTGTTTTGCTCATATGTATATGGTGATTGCGATTGATAGAATAGAGTAATCTTGTGAGCGTCATAATATATATCTGCTCCTAAATATATTGAAACATTTATAGGTCGTTTATCAAGGTTGTAACCATCTTTTTTAGCTTCATCTAAAATATATGAATAAGCTAATAACTCTCCATTCATTCCAGCTGATAAAGACCACCCCAAACCACTGTGTTTCTTATCTAGTCAGTCCTGAAAAACCAATTACAAACCAGACTGATAATTTTAAATTCACTAATTCTACCACAATCTAAAAAGTA
>JAYEHI010000013.1:0-3924 GCA_034659455.1 Campylobacterota bacterium
ACTTCCCCGTGGTCTGCTACTCTTGTTTTACATTTGACTTGATTATCTTCTTTAGCACTCATTTAATCATAGTTCCTATTATGTTGTGATATTCTTAGATATTTTATCCAAATAGATTAAAAAGTAGTCTAAACTATGACGTTATGACATAAAATTGCATACCTATATTTTTATACACTAATATACTATTCAAAATAAAGGATGTAAAAAAGTGAAAATCCACATAGACATAGACTGCTTCTTCGTAAGTGCTACTCGTATACTTCATCCCGAGCTAGAACACCTCCCAGTTGCCATCGGTGGGCGTAGCGATACCAAGATATTTTCTAAAGACGCGAAACAACAGACTGTAAACTTTGAAAATAGTGGTAGTTTTGTGCCAACTTTTTATAAAGCCTATGAAGAGAAGGACGATATCGATTCCTTTAAAGACGCTGATGGTCGGGTTCGAGGTATTCTCACTACTTCCTCTTATGAAGCAAGAGCCTATGGTATCAAAACCGCTATGACTATCAGAGAAGCACTACAGCTCTGCCCTACTCTCATCATAAAAGCACCAAATATGTCTCACTACCAAAAGCTCTCTCATGAGCTCCATGAGTTTTTATGCTCTAAGATTCCACTTGTTGAGCAGGCGAGTATAGATGAGTTTTATGGTGACCTCTCAGGGTGGATAGAAGAAAAAGATATTCCCCAGTTTATAGACAACCTTCGCCACGAAATACTCCAAACTATTAAACTCCCTGTTTCTATCGGAGCTGCGCAAACTCGCTACATCGCAAAACTTGCAACTACATATGCCAAACCCTTTGGCTGCAAAACCATAGATAAGTACAACTTTGACGCCTTTGTAGACCCCATCAAAGTTGGTGACTTTGCAGGTATAGGTAAGAGTATGCGATCAAAACTTCTTGGTGTTCATATAGAGACACTTGGAGAACTTCGTAAACGCAGAGGAACACTCGAATCTTGGGGACCCTATGCGAAAGATCTCTACAAACGGGTAAATGGAGAGAGTGATGCCCCCATCAAGACCACTCACAGAAGAAAGTCTATCGGTATCAGCAGAACCATAGAGCCTCTTTTTGATAGAGTGGAGTTAAAACGCCGTATACATGTACTTGCCCGTCATCTTAGTTTTGCCATACTTAAACTTGAGGTTATTCCTACTGTTTTTCATCTAAGTATCGCTTATGAGATGAATCAAAAGTCCCACAAGAACATCTCCTTGCCTGAAGTATTTACTGAAAAAAAATTCGACTCCCTCTGTGTCCAGCTCTTTAATGAAGCAGACACTCAAAAAAGACTCAGAGTGATTAGACTCAGTATAAACTGCTCCTCTTTTACAAGAGACTCAAAAAAAGAGCTCTCACTCATAGGCTTCTATGATGAACAGAAGATGCAGAGCTTAACAAAATCAGCGCAGATCTTACGTGAGAGATATGGCATCGACACACTTAAATGGGGAAGTGAATTGTAGGAATAATATGCTACAATAATTTATGACAAACTCTAAGCTACTTGAGCAATTTCGTTCCTTTTATTTTCGTAACTACCCAGATGATATGGAGATGCAGATCTCATACTTTTCGGTTTTTGGCGGTCTTGGTTGGGATGTAGACACTTCCAAGTCTATACCACAGCTGGTACAAACCCTCATACTTGAAAACTTTGAACTCCTTAACGCCAAAATAGAAGAACTCACACTCAACGAGCCAATTAATAAACGCCTCTTAAGAGCTCTTGCCGTTGGAGATCGAAGAGTCTTCTCCGCATTTAAACGAGCAGGTCTCAACAACGGCAATGGAGGAGGTGCTCTGAACTTCTTGCAAGAAGCTGGACTTGTTCAGATGGAGTACTCACGAGAACGCCACCCACGCGAAAAAAACCCAAATGCAAAACTCAAACGCAAAGACGCGAGACACCGCATATCACATAAAGTTCTCTTCACTCACCCCTTTGTTCGTTTCTGGTTCTACTTCATCGTGCCACAGATCAAAAATATCAAAAATGGAGACTGCACTCAAGTACTAGCAAACATAGAGGAGCATATAAATAGCTACACTAGTCTTGTTTTTGAAGAGCTTAGCGAAGTGCTCTTAAACTACAACCTAAGAGAGTCTCAAATCATCAGCTCAGGAAGTTACTGGGATGCAAAAGTAGAGATAGACATCCTAACTATCACCGAAAATGAAAAGATATATGTAAGTGAATGTAAATGGAGAAATCATAAAGTAAATAAAAAAGAGCTACACAAACTAAATGAGAAGTGCGAAACACTTAACATAGTTCCAACTCAAATAGTGCTTTTTTCTAAACGCGGTTTCTCAAAAGAGCTCCAGCAGATGCAGGGTCGCTCTTTAGCGCTTTATAGCAGTGAAGACTTTGAAGCACTACTCAAACGAAGCTCCACAGAAGAGTTGATAGAAGACTTCATCAACTAACGACTCTAAGCGCGGTATACGCTTCTTGAAGGAGTTGAAACTTCTGTGTATAGTGCTCTACCATATGTGGAGCTTCATGTATTATCTTGTCAGGATGATACACTTTTGTAAGTTTTTTATATGACTTTTTAAGTGCATCTTGACTTGCACCTACTGGACACTCTAGCACAGTATAAAAGAGAGTGTTTTCTTCATTTTCTTTTGCACATAAATCACCAAAACTAAAGTTCGCAAAATCAGAATAGAGCTTAGACATAAAGTGGTTGTCATAAGTGTACTGTATCTCATAATGAAGAATATGGCGTTTATTCAGAGCACGTTCTAGTCTTGACTTGGCTTTGAGGTCTGAGACATCTATGACTAAAGAGAGATCAGTTCCTCGTTCTACATACACTTCAAGCTGAGAACGCATATAGTTTAAAACCCAAGAGTTCGGCCTGTCTAATGAGATGAGCACAGTATGCTTGTCATAAGCATACAACTCAACAGCTATCACTTCAGGCTCTTGAAGTTTATCAAGTTCTATTTTAATAGGCTGAGTACCAAACTTCAGCATGCTTCTAAGAAAAAATTCATGATCAAAATCATGTGTTCTTGCATGATGTTCACTCAGTTGTTGTAAAAATTCCTCTCTTACTTCTGTCAATGTTTCGTTACGAAACACCAACACTGCCTTGGGTAAAAACAGCATACCACGAGAGTGATGATTTAAGAACTCTTTCATCCATGGAGTGTTTAAAGTCTCAAATCCTGTCGTGATAAGAATGAGATTATTACGTAATACAATATCCATACATCCTACCTTTGTTGGGATAGTTTTACAGTTTTAAGCAAGTTTAGTTCCAACAATAATATTAAATATATATATTAATTTTATGAAGCTTCATTTTATTTATAGGTAACTTGAGTATAATTACGTCAATATTTTACTATATTTACAAGGATATGTTTTGCGCGAAAATATAAATGAAAAATGTGCTGTTGTTGGGATATTTGGTCACGAAGAGGCGTCTAAGTTAGCTTACTTCTCTCTACACTCTCTTCAACACCGTGGTCAAGAAGCTGCTGGCATAAGCTCTTCAGATGGCAAAAAACTCCATACTATTAAAGATCGCGGTCTTGTTATGCGAGTTTTTAATGAAGAGAAGCTTGCTACTTTAAGCGGTTCATCTGCAGTTGGGCATACACGCTACTCTACAGCTGGTGATGACTCTATTCTTGACGCTCAACCAGTATTTGCGAGATACGATCTTGGCGAGATGGCTATCGTTCACAATGGTAACCTCACAAATGCTGAAGAGGTCCGTGAAGGGCTTATCAAAAAAGGTGCGATTTTTCAGACGTTTATGGATACCGAAAACCTTATCCACCTTATAGCTAAAAGCGAAAAAGATAAACTAACGGATAGAATTGTTGACGCAGTTCAAAAAATTGAAGGCGCTTTTTCACTTGTATTTTTAAGCAGAACGAAGATGTTTGC
>JAYEHI010000014.1:0-17829 GCA_034659455.1 Campylobacterota bacterium
GCAAATATGTCCCATGAAATTAGAACTCCTCTAAATGCCATCTTAGGTTTTGTTACCATTCTCAAAAAACGCACTACTGAAGAGAAGTCGCTCAACTATCTCAACATTATAGACACGAGCGGTCAGTCGCTTCTTACCATTATCAACGACATTCTTGATTTTTCCAAAATTCAAAGTGGAAAATTTTCTATTGTTAAACACCCAGTTGACCCTGTTAGCGAGTTTAGTGCAGCTGTCATGCTTTTTGCTTCAAAAGCCTACGAAAAACATATTGTCTACTCTATCTATATAGACCCTAAAATGCCTAGCAGCATTAACATAGACTCTACTAGAATCAAGCAAGTTTTATCAAATCTACTAAGTAATGCCATCAAATTTACTCCAGAGGATGGTGAAATCAAAGTAAAAATCATAGTTCAAAAGAGTGAACTAGTAATTCACATTCAAGATAACGGCATTGGTATATCTAAAGAGAATCAAAGCAAAATATTTTCTGCATTTGAGCAAGCTGATGGGTCTACAACTAGAAAATATGGAGGTACGGGACTTGGTCTATCCATATCTTCTAAACTAGCACTACTCATGGGCGGAAAGCTATCTCTTGTCAGTGAAGAGAATAGAGGTTCAACCTTTACCCTCAAGGTACCAATAGAGGTACTAAACCCAACGCCAATAGAGCTAATAGACCCAAATAAATTCTCAGAGTATAAATTTGCACTACTACACTCTTGTAAATCATGTGAGGTTCAAACAAAACTTATGAAAAGGTATCTCCAAGATTTTGGGGCTCAAGATATTGTTGAAATAAATGAGTATAGTGATAGTGGAGAGTACGATATTCTTATTTTTGTTCCAGACGACACCTATAATGAAGAGATAGTTCTCTCAGACAGACCATCAATTGCTCTTCTTCGAACTGATAGTATAAAGCTTAGCAATTTTGCACATATCAAGCCTCTCTATGCCCCATTTGTGCCAAAAGCGATTGTCGAAACTATAAATAATCTTTCTATAGAGACTTTGAAGAAGAGAGTTGAAAAGCCCCAAGATACTATTGATGCTGATGATAAAGATGAAAAACTCTACAAGGGAAATATTCTTGTCGCCGAGGACAACAAAACAAACCAGCTGCTTATTGGGCTTTTACTTGATGACTATGGAATAAACTTTACAATAGCAAACAATGGTCTCCAGGCCGTTGAGATGTTTAAGAGTGCAAAGTATGACCTTGTTCTCATGGATGAGAATATGCCAGAACTCAATGGTATCAGTGCAATGCAACAGATAAAAGCGTATGAGAAAGAAAACTCACTTCTTTTGACTCCCATTGTCGCACTTACCGCTAGTGTTTTAACATCAGACAAGGAGAGGTTTTTAAATGCGGGTATGGATGGTTTTGTAGGAAAGCCTATAGACGCTAAAGAGCTTGAAGCTATATTTGATTTCTACCTAGCTAAAAATTCTCCTCTTTAGCTCAATGCTAAAGCATGCAAAGTATCGAAAAAGGAATGATGTTAAAAGAGCTTCATTTCTCGATGCTATATGAGTGCTAAATATATGTGGTCACAAATTGGCACACTTTGGGCACAGTAGCTAAGTAAATCAGTTGTATTATTCGCATTTAAGGGGTTGTATTTAATGTGGCTCCGGATACTGGATTCGAACCAGTGACCAAGTGATTAACAGTCACCTACTCTACCGCTGAGCTAATCCGGAATGTAAAAAGTTCTCTTAAAATAAATGGTGTCAAGAGGGGGACTTGAACCCCCGACCCCCGGCTTATGAGACCAGTGCTCTAACCAGCTGAGCTACCGTGACATCTTTTAAGAGGGTGGAATTATAACCATCCAAAGCTTTAATGTTTCTTATTTGAAAAAAATTTCTAAATTATTCCATTTGTTTTTTCTTAAACCTATTATGGTAAAATCCCACTCATAAATTAAATTATAGATAATAAGGAAAGATACTTAATGAATTTTCAACCATTAGGAAACAGAGTTTTAGTAGAACGTGTAGAAGAAGCTACAACAACTATGTCTGGAATCATCATTCCAGACAATGCAAAAGAGAAACCATCTCGTGGCAAAATAGTTGCAGTTAGCAAAGAGGTAGAAGTAGTAGCAAATGGAGATCAAATACTCTTTGGTCAATATGCTGGAAGTGAAGTATCGTTTGAAGGTACAAAGTACATCGTTTTAGATGTGGAAGATATTTTTGGAATAGTAGGATAATATAAATGAGTAAAGAGATAATTTTTTCAGATACAGCTAGAAATAGCTTAGCTCGTGGTGTTGAGAAACTAACAGATGCAGTAAAAGTGACAATGGGACCTCGTGGTCGTAATGTACTTATACAAAAAAGCTACGGTGCTCCAGTTCTTACAAAGGATGGTGTTTCAGTTGCTCGTGAGATAGAGCTCAAAGACAAGATGGAAGACATGGGTGCACAACTCGTTAAAGAGGTAGCGTCAAACACTGCTGATGAAGCTGGTGATGGTACTACTACAGCTACTGTTCTTGCAAACGCCATCTTCTCTGAGGGTCTTCGCAACATCACTGCTGGAGCAAATCCAGTAGAAGTAAAACGCGGTATGGACAAAGCTTGTGAAGTGATACTTGAAAATCTCAAAGCAGCTTCAAAGGTTGTAAACGGCAAGCAAGACATCGCTCAAGTTGCAACTATTTCAGCTAACTCTGACACAGCTATAGGTGATATGATTGCAGAAGCTATGGACAAGGTTGGTCAAGATGGTGTTATCACTGTTGAAGAAGCAAAAGGTATATCCGATGAACTCGATGTTGTTGAGGGTATGCAGTTTGACCGTGGTTACCTCAGTCCTTACTTCATCACAAACACTGAAAAGATGGTTGCTGAGATAGAAAACCCTTGGATTCTTTTAGTAGATAGCAAAGTTTCATCTTTAAAAGACCTTCTTCCAGTTTTAGAGCAAGTTCAAAAGACGAACCGTCCTCTACTTATCATCGCTGAAGATGTTGAGGGTGAAGCTCTCTCTACTTTAGTTGTGAACAAACTTCGTGGCGTTTTAAACATCTCTGCTGTTAAAGCTCCTGGTTTTGGAGACAGAAGAAAGGCTATGCTTCTTGATATCGCTATTTTAACTCAAGGTACAGTTATCTCTGAAGAGACTGGTCATACACTTGAGGGTGCAGACATCTCTATGCTTGGTCAAGCTTCTCGTGTTGTTATAGACAAAGACAACACAGTTATCGTAGATGGTGCTGGTAATGAAGATATGGTTCAAAGACGTATCGCAGAGATTAAGGTGCAAATTGACGCTACAACAAGCGAATACGACAAAGAGAAACTCCAAGAACGTTTAGCAAAACTAAGCGGTGGTGTTGCAGTTATAAAAGTTGGTGCTGCAACAGAGACTGAGATGAAAGAGAAAAAAGATAGAGTTGACGATGCACTATCAGCTACAAAAGCTGCAGTTGAAGAGGGAATCATCATCGGTGGCGGAGCTGCTCTTGTTCGTGCTGCGTCAAAAGTCTCTCTAGAGTTAGAGGGTGACCAGAAGATCGGTTGTGAAATCATCCTGCGTGCTATAAAAGCACCTATGAAACAGATAGCACAAAATGCTGGTTACGACACAGGTGTTGTTGTAAACGCCGTAGAGAATGCGGGGGATGAAAACACTGGTTTTAATGCTGCAACTGGTGAGTATGTAGATATGTTTGAAGCGGGTATCATCGACCCACTCAAAGTAGCTCGCGTGGCACTTACAAATGCCACTTCAGTATCTTCTATGCTTCTTACAACTGAAGCTGCTATCTATGAGATTCCAGAGGAGACTCCAGCTACACCAGCTGCTCCTGACATGGGTGGAATGGGTGGCATGCCAGGAATGATGTAGTGCATAAAACTAGCTATTTACATAGCTAGTTTTATCTCTCTATACTGTTAAAACTCTAATATCAGGTGATAACATTCTTTGTAATATGTTTTCTATTGATTGATGAGTTCCACCAGAAGATTCACAAGAAGTACAAGCTCCTTGAAACTCTATATATACTAAAATAAGTCCATTTTGTTCTACAACATTAAGTAGATCCATATCACCATTATCTTTTACTAAAAACTCTCGTATGTTCTCTTCGATTACCTTATCTATAGTATTTATCTTTTGAACTAAAGTTGCTTCTTTAAATATTTCTTGTTCAGTCAAATTTTATCCTTTTTTCTTCTCTTATTATATTTCGCATAAGATATCATTTCACACTTAATGTAAAATAATAAAAACTTTTAAAGCTCAATAGCTTCTAAAATCTTAATCTCAGAAGAGATGATAAATACAGGAGCATTTTGAACATGTGACATAGCACTACCGCTTCCTATCGCAAAACCATAAAGACCATGCTCTTGAATAAGTGTAATACCACTTGACATATCAAGATACTGGAGTGCACTATTTATGATAAGTTTTGAGCTATTTACATTTGTAAACTCTATTTTAAAACTAAACTCATCTTCTCCATCTTCATCTACAACGACTAAAGTAACGATTTTTGAACCATCCGCGCACTGCTCGATAAAGCGAAGTTGCTCATATCTAAAGTTATTGTATTTTTCTAGTATCTTGTTTATCTCTTCCATAATTATCCTTTTTCGCAATTATACTAAAAATTTTTATAACTATCGCAATATTTTAAACTTCATCCCTACTCTAAGTATAGATTAAATAGCTTTTAAAATCTTCATTACATTATGAGGTATAATATCGTTAAATATGTAAAAGGTAGTCTATGAAAAGTGTCTCTTTAGTTCTTGGTAGTGGTGGAGCTAGAGGTTTAGCTCATATAGGTGTGATAAAATGGCTCGAAGAGAATGACTACAAGATAGAGTCTATCTCAGGATGTTCTATGGGTGCACTTGTTGGTGGTTTTTATGCTGCTGGCAGACTAGATGATTATGTCAACTGGGTAGAGGAGATTGATGTACTCGACATGCTGAAACTTCTTGACTTTAAAGGCTCTGGTGGACTTGTCTCGGGTGATAACATCATAAACAGACTTGAAGAGATCATGGGTGGAGATAGACTTATAGAAGATTTACTTTTAAGTTTTACCGCTGTTACCACAGATATAGATGAAGAGAAAGAGGTTTGGTTAAATAAAGGTTCCCTTCTAAAAGCCATTCGAGCTTCCATATCCATACCTCTGTTTTTTACACCTTATAAGTATAAGGATATGCTCTTAGTCGATGGTGGCGTTTTAAACCCTGTTCCTATAGCTCCAACATTTCACGACAACACAGACATAACTATCGCCGTTAACTTAGGTGCCGATGCACAACATAACATTGAACTAGGGTTAGTAAACCCAGATGAAAGTAGTAATATATCTACAAAAATAAGTGACTACCTCTCTAAAATAACCCTTCCAGAGTCAATAAAAAGTAAAGATGGTATGTATGTTATAGCCAACAAATCTTTTGAGACCATGCAGGGAACTATAGCAAGAATGAAACTTGCTACATACCCTGCAGATGTAGAGATAGACATCCCTAGAAACCTATGTGGTACCTTTGATTTTAACAAAGCAGAAAAAATTATAGAGTACGGTTACAATGTATGTGCCGATACTTTTAAACAAGAAAATGGAGAATAGATGCAAAACCCCTTTGAATCAGGTCACATAAAGAACTACCTTTTACTCTATGCAAGTGTTGTAGTCATTATGATACTTTTTTTTATAGCGAGCACCCTCTTTAATGAGGTGGAAGTTATAAAACAAAAAGAGTTTAACACAGAAATAAAAGAGAAGGCTACTCAAGAGACGATAGAGAAAGAAGCCAAAGAAGAGCCCAAACTAAAGTTTAAACTCCTTGAGACAGCCTATTAGGCAAGAGGTTTATTTTTTAGTAACGATGTAGAGTTGTTCGTGACCAAGGTGTTTGAGTATGTCCATTACACTGACGAAGTCTTGAAACTTCGACTCTTTATCGCTTCGTAGAACTACAGTCTGCTCTTTAGAAATAGCAGAGAGTTTCTGTTCTAAATCTTGCAAATTCATTTTGTCTTTTTCAAAAAACATCTCGCCCTTGGCGTTTACATAAACGGTCACCTCTTTTTTTGTATCTTCTTTATCTGTTGCTTTAGCTTCGGGAAGATTTACGGGTATAACACCCTGCTTTATAAAGGTTGCCGTTGTCAAAACCATAACAAGAAGAACAAGCATGATATCTATAAACGGTATAACATTTATAGAGTCAAACTTCTTATGAGATTTTTTACACTTTGCCATTAGGAGTGCTTCTGCTCTTGTTCTACATCAAACTTAGTTAAGATTCTCTCCACTTTCCTGAGTGTAATCGTGTACGCCACGATAGCTGGCATAGCAACTACAAGCCCCATAGCGGTAGCTTTGAGTGCTAATGCCAAACCAACCATAATCTTTTTAGCATCCACTGCACCCACGTCTCCCATAGTATAAAAAGTAATCATGATTCCCGTTACCGTTCCAAGGAGCCCAATATAAGGAGCATTTGTTCCGATGGCACTTAACACACCGATGTTGTCCGTTAAGTCCAAATCAAGATTGTCTCTATGCTCATAGTCTTCAGTTCTAACACTCTTGTAAAACATCATACGCTCTATAAATAGCCAGAGAGTCACTACACTCATCAGCGTTAAAACGCCCATCACACCATAGTCTAAGGCTTGTTCCGCCATTGATAACATATTTTCCGCTTCCATCTAGTTTCCTATATCTATTTAAAATTTCAACTCTACCGTCGTACCCATCTTAGGTTCAGACTCAAACCTAAGGCCTATCCTGTTTTTATCGCAAAAACGCTTCACCATACTAAGCCCTATACCAAACCCGCGCATATTTGAATTTGACTGGTAGTAACTATCAAAAATCTGCAATAGCTCCACCTCATCCATTCCAATGCCATAGTCTCTTATAAAAAGCTTCTCTTCTTTTATGTTAATATCTATGTTTTTTGAATTAGCCGAGTATTTTACCCCATTATCAACAATATTGTCAATAACCTTAGCTAAGCCCTTTTTATCACTATTTATCTGAAGTTTTTTTAGAGACAATCTAAAACTTATATGCGGATATATTGTACGCAAAAAAGCCACTCTCTCTCTGATGAGTTCATCGAGAAAAAAATCCTCTCTGACATCTTCACGACTCTGCATTTTTATCATATAGTCTAGTTCATTGTATCGCTCTTTGAGCATATCACAAGCACTCCCTATGCGTTTTAAACGCTTAAGGCTCTTCTCATTCTCTTCACCTCTCTCTAGCATCTGTAGGTTTACAACTATAGTGCTTATAGGAAGATTCAGTTCATGAAGTGTCTCTTTGGAGAGATTCTGCAGACTCTTTACATACTCCAGAAGAGGATCAACCGCCAACTTAGATATAAAGACTCCTGAGAGAGTGATAAAACAGACTCCCACTATACTCAAGACTAAAAGATTCTCAACCGCTAAAACGACAAAAAAGTAATAAGAAAAACTAACAAACCCTACAACAGTTATAAAGTAGTAGATAAAGATGTTAATTCTAAGGTTATTGAACAAGTCTGTATCCAACGCCACGAATGTTTTCTATAGTCATATCAGGAAGTAGCTGTTTGAGTCTATTGATATAGACTCGAATGGCACCGTCACTCCCACCCTCACCACGACTCCACAGTTCATCATAAATAAGCTCTTTTGTTACACTCGCATTGAGGTGTGTCATGAGCAAAACTAAGAGTGCATACTCTTTTTGAGAGAGTTCAAGCTCTGTACCATCATAAAATATACTCTTGTGCAGAGTGTCGTGACTCAAGAGTCCAACCTGTGAGGGTTGCTCTTTTTTAGTGCGTTTTATCACTGCTGCCAAACGCCACAGGAGTTCATCTAGGTCAAAAGGTTTTGTCAGAAAATCATCCGCTCCACTCAAAAAGCTTTTTTTTAATGTCTCTTTATCTTTATGTGAGGTAAGAAAAATCGCCGGTGTTTTATCATCTGCACTGCGAAGCTCACTTAAAAGTGAAACCCCATCTATAAGAGGAACATTTACATCTAAAAGATAAGCGTCATACTTACTCTCAAAGGTGCCATCAAGAGCGGCCTGCCCATTTGTAAAGTGAATCACCCCGTAAGAGGCTTCCTCAAGAAGATCAATCAATGTCTCGGCAAAAAGTGGATCATCTTCTAAAAGCAGTAACTTAGTCAATACTCTCAATAGCCCAATTGATAGTCTCGCCAGCATACATAGGCACTACACCCGAGTAGTTCTCAGGAACACTAAAAGGACGATTCTCTAAAGTAACCTCTTTAAACTCTGGGCAGATTCCATAAATATTTTGTGCATTATCACTTACAAACGACTGTAAGTTGTCTAATTTTCCATACTGATCAAAAATTTCACAAAGAAGTTGTAATGCTATTGGAGCGGTGAAAACACCAGCCGCACACCCACAAGACTCTTTTGCATGCTGAGGATGTGGTGCAGAGTCTGAACCAAACATAACTTTTGGATGTGCCTCTAGTGCTACATTTAAAAGAGCATCTAAATCTTCTGGACGCTTTGCGATAGGTTTACAAAAGAGGTGTGGCTGCATCATGCCACCCACAACATCATCAAGTGTTAAAAGCAAGTGGTGTACAGTTATAGTAGCATAGAGGTTGTCATACTTATCCAACATATCTACCGCCGCTTTTGTAGTGATGTGCTCCATAATGATTTTAAGGTCTGGAAAGTTTTTCGCTATAAGCTCATAAATCGGCATAAACTCAGCTTCTCTATCCATAACAAAACCAGCAGTCTCACCATGAACGCATAGTACAATCTCTAAATCGCTCATAGCTTGCAGTGTCGGTCTCATCTCTTCAATATCAAAAGAGCTCACTCCACCCTCGGAGTTTGTAGTTGCACCATCAGGGTAGAGTTTGATAGCAGTTATCTGATCAGCGACTGCTTCTAAAAAAGCCTTATCGTAGTTCTTATAAAAGAGTGTCATATATGGTTCAAAGTAGTCGTTTGGAACCGCCGCCATGATGCGCTCTCTATAAGACTTAACGGCATCTAGCGTATCTACTGGAGGTACAAGGTTTGGCATGATTATCGCACCGCTAAAAGAGTAAGCGGTAAGAGGTGCTACGTTTTCTAGCATCACTGCATCACGAAGGTGCAGGTGCATATCTAGTGGCATTAAAAGAGTGTGAGATTTCATAAAAGTCCTTAAATAGATGATAGTTTTATTCTAAAAAAATTATATCCAAATAAGGGTAAAAGGGTTATAAAGAGGCTTTTGCCTCAGCTATTAAATCGTTAATGGCGTTTTCATATAGAATAGCCATATCTTTTGAAGTAGACTCAAAACGTGTTACTAGGACTGGTGTTGTGTTACTCGCACGAACAAGTCCCCATCCACTCTCAAAGTTTATACGAACGCCATCTATATCTATAATGTCGAGTATTTTTGGAAAACTCTCAGGTGGATTTTGGAGCATCTCTTTGACTCTGTCGATGATTTTAAACTTCTCATCTTCAGTTGTTTTCACCTTTATCTCTTCCGTTGAAAAGACCTCTGGAAGTTGTGCGAGCTCTGCATCTAAATCTATCCCTTGATATATCAACTCTAACACTCTTAGCGTTGCATAGATAGCGTCGTCATACCCAAAGTAACGATTTTTAAAGAAGATGTGACCACTCACTTCACACGCAAGATCTGCTCCAGTCTCTTTCATCTTTACTTTGAGGTTAGAGTGCCCCGTTTTATACATAATAGCTTTTGAACCACGGCGTTTTAGCTCATCGTACATCACTTGCGAACACTTCACCTCCCCAACGACAGTAGGCTTATCCATATTCATAGAGTATAAAAGAGCCATCATATCGCCCTTAATGTTGTTCTCATGTGTAAGCACGGCTATTCTATCTGCATCGCCATCGTAAGCAAACGCGATATCACCCTGCTCCTCTAAAAGTTTTTTGACATCTTCAAGGTTATGTTCATCCGATGGGTCTGGATGGTGATTTGGAAAGGTTCCATCTGGCTCTACGTAAAGACCAGTCGTGTTTAAATCCAATGCTCTAAATATATCTTCAGTAACAACGCCAGCTACGCCATTTCCACAGTCATAAACTATGCGAGTCTCCATAGCTTTAAGGTGTTGAAACTCCTCAACTAAAAACTCTATGTATCTCTCTTTGGCATTTATCTCAGTTACGTCTCTCTCTACTTTTGGAGGAAATGCCATCGCTTCACACTCACGACCAAGTGCATAGATATCTTCACTAAAAAATGGTGCTTTGTCTACAGTAATCTTAAAACCATTATACTCACTTGGATTGTGTGAACCAGTTATCATCACTGAAGCAGATGGCGTTATGCCATCCCACTCTTGATAGTTTGTGAAATAGTTCACAGGAGTGGGAACAAGCCCCATCCCTAAAACTTTTTTCCCACCCGCATTTAAACCAGCCACAAGGTACTCAAAAAGTATAGGAGAGTGACTACGTGCATCATAGCCAACAGCGACATACTCGCCATCAATCTTTGCAGCTAGAGCAAACCCTATACGAGTAACACTCTGCTCGTTTAACTCCTGCTCATATATGCCACGTATGTCATACTCTCTATATATACTCATCTATTTTCCCATCTCTTTTAAGTACTTTTTATACTCAAGTTTTTGTAACTTTTGAGACTTCGCTTCTACCTCTTTTTTCATATTTTTCTTATAATCTGTAATCTTTTTTCTCAAAGAGCTATCACTTGCTCCGATGATTTGTGCCGCTAAAATTCCTGCATTTTTTGCACCGTTTATCGCTACTGTAGCTACGGGAACGCCACCTGGCATCTGTACTATAGAGAGAAGCGAATCCATCCCATCAAGCGATGAACTTCTTACCGGTACACCGATAACTGGAAGTGAAGTTTCAGATGCGACCATACCTGGCAAGTGAGCCGCTCCTCCAGCACCAGCGATAATCACCTTAAGCCCTCTATCTTCAGCTGAAGTAGCATACTTCACAAGTTTAGCAGGTGTTCTGTGTGCAGAGACTATATCTACTTCATACGCTAAACCAAACTCTTCACACATCGCTGCTGCTGCACTCATAACCGGCAGGTCTGAGTCGCTTCCCATAATGATTCCAACTACTGCTTTACTCATACTTTTTTACTTCCTTTTATTTTTAATATATCTTTTGCCCGCATCGCTTTGGCAAATGCCTTGTGCGTATCGTCATCCAAAACTGTAATATGACCCATTTTTCTAAATGGCTTTGTAAAGGTCTTGCCATAGAAGTGAAAGGAGAGTTCAGGAATCTCCAGTGCGTCGTGAATCCCCTCGATGAAAGGCTCTCCCGCATACCCCTCTTCACCTAAAAGGTTTACCATTACAGCTGGCGAAATCAATTTTGTAGAGCCTAAAGGCAGATTTGTAACAGCTCGGATAATCTGCTCAAACTGTGACGTAGCACATGCTTCAACAGTAAAGTGACCAGAGTTATGTGGTCTTGGTGCTATCTCATTAACAAGAAGTTCCCCCTCGTTTGTCAAAAATAGCTCAACACCAAATATCCCAACGCCATCAAGCACCTTGATAGAATCTATAGAGATAGCTCGAGCTCTCTGCTCTACTTCTGGAGCGATTCCTGCCGGTGCCATAACAATGTCACAGATGTTTGTTCTATCATCAAAAAGCATCTCAACGACTGGATAGCACTTTGTTTCGCCCTCTATGTTTCTTGCTACGATAATGGCTAACTCTTTATCGATATCAACAAGCTCTTCTATAAATGTCTCGCCCTCAATGGCGTTTACAAGATCCTCTGATGATTTGAGCATCTGCACACCCTTACCATCATACCCCTCTTTTTTCGCTTTTTGAATGACAGGAAACCCAAAACTCGCCAAATCTGCTTCTTCTTTGACGTCTTTGTATTTAGGAACAGGAATTCCTCTCTCATCTAAGAGTTTTTTCTGCTCATATTTATTCTGGATAAGTTCGATTACGTATGGAGAGGGGTGGATATTGTGTCCATCGTCGTAGAGCTCTTTAAGTATGGAAGTCTCAACGTGTTCTAATTCAAAAGTAGTAACATCACTCTCCTGAACAAGCTGCTCAAGTTTTTCCACATCGTGAAAACCACCCATGATATGCTTGTCGGAGACTTGCGCTGCAGGAGAGTTGAAAGTTGGGTCGAGTATGGTTACGTGAAAGCCCATCTTTTTAGCTTTTTGAGACATAATCTTTCCGAGTTGTCCCCCGCCGATGATTCCTAGCTTTAGGTTAGAGTAGTTAAAATTTTTATCCATAATGCTCTCTTTGATAATTTATGAATATTTTATCATAAGGAGACTTTAAGTAACATTTCCCGAGTACTGAAGATTAATTGCTTCCTTTCTTTGTGCTTCGCCTAGCATAAGTGAGACGTCGCTCAGCATACATTTACCACCATATTTTTCTAAAAATTTTCTAATGTCCATTTCCATGTTGTCAAACTGCTTTGCTTCACAAACCGTAAAGATATAGTTGTTGCTGAAGACGTCGCTAACATCGTCTGCAGTTTGAATACCGTGGCCTCCAGCTCCCTCTATGTCTTTTATAAGCGTATAACCACCTATGTTGTGCTTTTTAAACAGTTTTAGCAATCTCGTCGTATAAACAGACTCTATGATTAACTCTACTTTTTTCATACTCTTCATAATTTTATCCCCATAATGAATTTATAATAAAATAGTATAACGGAATTCCCAGAGAGATATTAAACGGGAAAGTTACCGCTAAACTAAGTGGCAAGTATATACCAGGGTTTGCTTGTGGGACTGAGAGTCTCATAGCAGCTGGAACTGCGATGTATGATGCACTCGCACTTAGGAGTGCTAAAAGAAAAGCATCCCCTTTTTGGATATCAAACATATATGCAAAACCCGTAGCGACCAAAGCATTTACCATCGGCATGATTAGTGCAAAAGCGATTAAGAAAAAACCAACTTTTTTGAGTTCATGAATCTTTTTAGCAGCGACAAGTCCCATGTCTAAGAGGAAAAATGCGAGCATCCCTTTGAAGAGTGTTCCAAAAAGCGGCTCCATAGAGTGCCAGCCCTTCTCTCCTGTGAGTATTCCTATGAGAAGTGCACCTACTAGTAAAAAAACAGAAGGATTTAAAAAAGCCTCTCTTAAAATCTCTCCCCAGTCGGTCTTCTCATCCTCTTCACCATCTTCACCTTTGACAAAGAGTGCTGCAAAAACCAGACCTATAACGATAGCGGGAGACTCCATAAGTGCCATAGAAGCGACCATAAATCCACCATACTCTACCCCTATAGTACCTAGATAGGTGATACCCGTGATAAATGTAACCGCACTAATAGATCCATAAGT
This sequence comes from Campylobacterota bacterium, assembly GCA_034659455.1. GTDB lineage: Bacteria > Campylobacterota > Campylobacteria > Campylobacterales > Sulfurimonadaceae > Sulfurimonas. The sequence goes on from JAYEHI010000014.1 coordinate 13,364, forward strand.
GGCGGCAATAGCGATGGAGTTGTAAACATCGATTTTTGTCCGCAAGATAAAGAAACTATAGATAGGCACAAGCATAGACATCCCTATAGCAATCATCAGGGCTTCAAAGATATAGAGGTTGAATCCGCTTTGAGAGAGTTCATATCCACCATGCAGTCCAATTGCAATAAGCAAGTAGAGTGAAAAGAGTTTAGGGAGAGGTTGTGGTATGGTTAATTCTGATTTTAAAAAAACCGCAAGCATCCCTAAAAAAAAGAATAGCACAGGAGGGTTAAGCATATTCTGTAAAATAAGATCAAAGTTCATTTTGATAATTCCTTCATTTTAATTTCGTGAATAATATCTTTTGAGTGTTTAAATAAACTAAAAGAACGAGAGGAAAAAGCTCTCATTAAGATAAGATAAAGTTTATCTATTTTTTTTCTTTCTTGTTTTAGAGACTCGAGTATTATTAGTTTTATACTTATACTCTTTGAGTTTTGTAACTACTTTTGAAGAGAGTTCAAGTATATCACTCACTTTACACAACTCATCTTTGTCATAAGTAGCTCTGTTTGTTTCAAACACACCCATCAAACCTAAAAGATCTATATCATTTAAGAACGCATAGAGATGAGTCGACTTCTCCTCACCTAAAATCCACTCCTCCAACACACAAACTACAAGAAACTCAGGGAGATATGCACTCTGATTGTTGAAATGATTTCTCACCTGTTGTGCCATCACATCGTAGTACTTCATCAGAGACTCTTCTTTTTTGGCTATAGTTTTTAGGAGTGGGTATCTCGCGGCGTTTTGTGTTATATCTATGAGATAATCTACATTTACCACATACTTTTGCAGCTCCACAAGAAGCTTTTTAAGAGTAGAGTAGACAAATGTCGTCTCCTCTTGTGAGCCTAGTCTGAGCTCTATCCCCGTCTCATCTACAGCTCTAAAGTAACGCTCAAGAGCCGTTCTTGTAAAGACAAGGATGGCTTCTGTTTTGATATCTCTTAAAAGAGTAGGTTTTATTCTATTTTCACAGTATACATTTAATGGTTTGACTGCAGACATGATACTAGCTCCTTGTTATGAGTTTATGTTCTTTGATCTTTTTAATCATGCTTGAGAGAAAAGAGATTTTTTTCTTTTCATCCTCTAACGACGATTTTGCCGAGAGGCTAAACAAGTCCATTTTAGAGTCTAAGTAGCCTGTGTTAAATCTTCCATCTTTAAAGTCTTCATCTCTTACTATCTCTCTATGAAGAGGTATATTGGTTTTAAGTCCCTCTATGTTGTACTCATCCAAAGCACGTTTTGCTTTTTTCACCGCCCCTTCCCAGTCAAGTGCAGAGACGATAAGCTTTCCTATCATAGAGTCATAATTCGATGGCGTTTCATACCCTTCATAAAGACTAGAGTCTATTCTAACCCCTGGACCACCCGGTGTTAGGTAATTTGTTATCGTTCCACATGATGGCATGAAGTTGTTTTGTGGATCTTCAGAGTTTATTCTAAACTCTATTGCATATCCACGAAATTTTATCTCCTCTTGTAAGAAGTGAAGCTTATCGCCCTCAGCGATCTGTATCATTCTTTGTATGATATCTACTCCAGAGATTACTTCTGTAACAGGATGTTCCACTTGAACTCTTGTGTTCATCTCTATAAAGTAGATATTATCATCTTCATCTAGTAAGTACTCTACAGTTCCTACACTCTCATAGCCAAGCTTGATGATAGCTTTTGTTGAGATTCTGTAGAGTTCTTTTCTTGCTGCAGGAGAGAGTCTTGGAGATGGAGCTATCTCTATCACTTTTTGATGGCGTCTCTGGATAGAGCAGTCTCTCTCACCTAAGTGAACAACATTTCCATACTTATCTGCGATGATTTGTACTTCTATATGTCTTGGGTTCTCAACATACTTCTCTATAAACACCTCACCTTTTCCAAAGTACTTCACCGCCTCATTTGTCGCAGAGTCAAACATACTTGAGAACTCTTTGGCGTTTTTAACGATACGCATTCCACGACCACCCCCACCAAACGCCGCTTTGATGATTACTGGAAAGCCTATCTCTTTAGCGACTCTCTCACCCTCTTTTTTATCTATAACTGGAGTGTCCGTACCCTCAAGTACTGGAACACCTATAGCTTTCATAGCAACTTTTGAAGCCATCTTATCACCAAAGAGTTCTATATGCTCAGGTGATGGCCCTATAAATATGATGCCATTATCAGCACAGGCTTGAGCGAACTCAGCACTCTCTGAAAGAAATCCATATCCTGGGTGGATAGCATCACACTCAGCTTTTTTCGCCATAGATATGATTCTCTCATAGTCTAAGTAAGCCTCTACTGGATTGCCCATTATTGGGTAGCACTCATCAGCCTTTCGTACCCAAACACCATCAACATCAACTTCAGAAAAAACTACTACGCTCTTCATCTCTAGCTCTTTACAAGCTCTGATGATGCGTAAAGCTATCTCACCTCTGTTTGCGATTAAAACTTTTGATATCTTCTTCATTGTCCACTCCGGTTAATTAAGTTGACGATATTTTATACTCTTTAAAGATTTTATTCTTCACTAATATTGTGCTATATATTATCTATTATTGTTCAAAAAATATTCTATAAAAAATATATAATTTTTCTTTTTTAGATATAATAAAACCATGAAAAGAGAAACACTCAACAAAAAAACGCAGATATCAAACGACATACTATTCTATATATATACAAATATCGATACAGATATAAATATGGACGAGTTAGCGCAGAGCTTTAACATTAGTAAGTTTTATATGCATAAAATATATAAAGAGATTTTTAATCGAAACATCTATGAGAGTATCAAGTCTATACGACTCCAAAAAGCGTCTTCTTTGCTTCTGACAAACAAGTACTCAACCATCACTGAGATAGCAGCACTTTGTGGATACAGCTCTCAAACATCTTTTATTCGAGTTTTCAAGGAGAGGTTTCTCATGACTCCGACACAGTGGAGAAAGGGGGGACACAAAAGATACTCAAAAACCATCCTTGCCGAATCAAAAAAGGCTATAGAGTCAAATGCCACCTACGACAACATAGAAGCGACCATAGTCAAAATGCCAAAAATCGAGGCCTACTACATCCGTCATAATGGATACAATGATCAGGTCAAACAGACTTGGCAAAAGATACAGACATGGACCTATAGTAGCAACATAAAAAACTATAAACATATCGCCCTCTTTCATGACAACCCTACTGTTACCCATCTCCAAGAGTGTCAGTACGTAGCCTGCATAGAGGTGAATGACAAAACATTCAGTGAAAATGGGCGACTTCCAAAGTTTAATATATCCGATGGTATTTATGCTAGATTTGACATAGAGGGAGCCGATGGGGACTTCTTGCAGTTTATGCACTGGCTCTACACCGAGTGGCTTCCAAGTAGTGAGTATGAGACTACAACCAAGCCACCTTTTGCCATCTACAAAAAGAACAAGTATCTATCTAATGACTTCCACTTTGAGCTGAGTTTCTACCTATCTATAAAGTTTTAGGCTAAGCTTCTTGGTTTAGTATAGAGTAGCCCTGCTCGTACATCTCTTTGTCTACCATCTCTATAGCCGCTTGCATAGTCTTTTGAGAGATCTCAGGGAGTTCTCCTCCCCACATATCTTCAGCCATCTTAAAACCTTGAAGCATTCCCTCACGACCTGCACGAAGTCTATCTTCATCTCCGCCAGCACCATTGATGACGAAGTTCGCTATTCGCTCTGAAGTCTGTTTGATACCAAACATTCCATCTTCTGAGACCAAGGCTGCTGCTTCTTCTTGTGAGATCTGTGCTATAGGCTTGCCTTCATAACCTATATCCTTTAAAAATGATTGAAAATCTTTATAAGTCTCAGAGAAGTCTACCTCCTCGGTAACTAAATTACCTTGGATATTAGCGGACTTCAAAGCATAAGCATTTGCATTTTCAGTAATCTGTGCTCTTATCTGGGAAGCCTCTTCTTTAGAGATTTTTTCACTAAAGTTTGTTTTTATACTATTTGTATTTTCAGCACTTGTTGTGTTTGTAATATTTGAAGATATTTGCATAATCTATCCTTTGAATTGATGTTTATCATTATTGTATTAAAGTATATCGACATATTTAATATATTTTCATAAATATTTGTAATTTTCTAGCTATATTTTAACAATTTAGATATACTGTCTCCGATGAAAGATGAGGCTCGAGTTCATCTTTAGTGTAAATTTTGCTCTTATTGCATTCAGACCCTAAAGACTCTCCAATTTTTGACTCCACTAATGAAGCAATTCATAGTGATTTTTTTACACAAGGCTAATGCAATGGCAGAATTACAAGACGGTAAAGTTAAATGGTTTAACGACGAAAAAGGTTATGGTTTCATAGAACAAGATAATGGTGGAAAAGATGTATTCGTACATTTCCGTCAAGTTAACAACACTTCAGGTGGACG
>JAYEHI010000015.1:0-3904 GCA_034659455.1 Campylobacterota bacterium
ACAAAACTTCTTCCAAGTTCTATAGAGTTGCCTAGATAGTTGTCAAAGTTTTTAGAGTACTCAAAAAGAGTGTTTGTGTAGAGAGCATCTCTACTATGCTCTTTGAGTATCTCTGAAGTGACACCTATACGGTAAGCCCCGACGATTTCTAGGTCTTCATTATCCCAAAGAACGATATGCTTATAGTATCTGTCGTATTTATCTATGTCGCGTTTTTTGTTCACACCCTCGCCAACTTGTCTAAATGAGATCTCTCTGAGTCTTCCTATTTCGTTGAGTACACTTGCATTGTTGTTTGACCACTCATAGAGATAGATACTTTTTCCATCTTTTGTGCTTCCTATGAGTTGCGACTTTTTGAGCTCTTTTTTTATATCTCTTCTATCTTCGGCTAAGGCTATCGCCTTTTGTGTATTGAAGTAAGTTTTACCACTTTTTAGACCATAAAGGTGTTTTTTGTAAAGAGAGATGAGTTGTTCTTTGTGAATAGAGGTAGGATGGGTATTTTCATTTGGAATAATCTCCCCAATAATAAGCTCAATCTCTTTCCCCTCTTGTTTAAACATCTCGTTTGATAAAAGAAGTGTTGAGAGAGGCTTGTTGAGTGCGGAGACCGAGTAGAATGTTTTAGAGTTTTTTCCACCTATAAAAACGGGAAGTATGGGAGAAGATGTTCTTGAGGCAAACTTCAAAAAGCTTTTATGCCACTCTCCATCTCTGACACCCTTTGGAGTAGCACGACTTACTTCTCCTGCAGGAAAAATTATGAGTGCTTCTTCGTTGTTGAGTGTTTCATAAATCTTAGAGATTGATTTTTTAGACTGTCTGTTTTGAAAATTGTTAATATCTAAGATGATTGGTTTGAGTGGTTCTATGGTGTTTAGAAAGTCATTTGCAACGATCTTGATATCTTTACGAACAGTGCTAATGGCTTTAATAAGTGCAAAAGCATCTAAACCACCTAAGGGGTGGTTGGCTATGATAACAACACGACCGCTTGATGGGACATTCTCTAAGTCGCTACTTGAGAGAGAGTATTTGAAACGAAGTAGCTCTAGTGCATTTTCTATAAACTCAAAGCTTCCCAGGTGGGAGTTCTCGAGTAAAAACCTGTTTATCTCTTCTTGGTGAACGATAGCATCTGCAAACTTATCAATAGCATTTTTTATAATTTTATTGTTTTTTAGTTTTGGATACTTATCCGCAATCATCTTCTGAACATTAATCATCTAAAGCCTTTTTATATACTTTAATAATTATATATTAGTTAGATTACTGCAAGATTACGTAAGAAAGTGATTTTAGCTAGGATTTACTCTCTTGCGAATCCGGTTTTTTCGCAAACCCTGCACCTTTTTTTGTTTTGGCCTCTAGGCATAAACTCTCTACCTCTTCTCTATAGTCTAAATCATTAGCATGCATTTGAGCGAAGCACTTTGCAATAACGGCTATAGTATTGGGGACTTCACCCTTTTTTTTGTAGGATTGGATGTTTTTTTCACTTACTTTTATGAGCTTGGAAAATTTTGGTAAGCTAATTTCCGCTTCAAGAAGTAGTTTTTTAAAATCGATAAACGTCATGGAATCTCTCTTGATAAATTGTAGCACTATTGTAACTAAATAGATTTATTTATTGCTTATAGTAATAAACTATTGACATTGTAGTATAAAAAATGTACAATACCTATAATTTATTACTGTTAGTAATTAAATTTTCAATTAAAGGAGCCTCAAATGGCAAAAGTATTAAAGAAAAAAGTAGTTAAGTCAGTTGCAAAAAAAGCAGTTAAAAAAGCAGTAGCTAAAAAAGCGGTAGCAAAAAAAGCAGCTAAAAAAGTTACAAAGAGAGTAGTAAAAGCAGCTGCAAAGAAAAAACCAACTGCAAAAAAAATAGTTAGAAAAGTAGCAAAAAAAGTTGTTAAAAAAGCTGCTCCTAAAAAAGCAACAGCTAAGAAAGTAGTGAAAAAAGTTGCAAAGAAAAAATAGTTTCTAAAACTTTACACTAAAAGTTGAACCCTCATTCTCTTTACTCTCTATCTCGAGTTTAAAGTGGTGAAGGTTTAAAATATTACTCACTATAAAGAGCCCCAAACCTAAAGAGTTATTCCACGAATTCTCATTTACCCTATAAAATTTATTTGTAATGTTCTCAAGATTCTTTTTGGAGATTCCTATTCCTGTGTCTATAACGCTAAGTGAGTCTCTGTCAAACACCACATTTACTTCATCTTCAGAGTATTTAAAAGCATTCTCAACTAGGTTCGTAACCACTATGCTAAAAAGCGAGCTATCCCCTTTTATCTCGATATCTTTTTCTCCCTCTATGAGAACATGGCGTTTAGGGTAGTTTAGTTGTATATTCTCTACTGTTTCACTTACTAATTCATAGAGGTTTATAGTTTTAAAGTGTGTCTCTTGCTGTCCACTATCTAGTTTAGAGGAGAGCCTCAAGGTATCAATGAGTTCGCTGAGTTTGAGACCATTTTTATAGATTTTTGTTAAGAACTTTTGGCGTATGTTGGCATTTATATCTGCATCATCCATAAGCGTTTGGGAGTAACCATTTATGACCGCAATTGGGTTTTTAAACTCATGGCTTATTGCGGATATGATGTCGTCTTTTTGTTTGTTAGAACTTTGAAGCTTGGCTGTAAACTTACTCTTTTGTTTCTCTTTTTTGACAAGAATCTGAGAGACCTTTGTAAGGAGCGTGGTGATTTTGTTAAACTCTATAGAGAGTGTAGAGGTGATGTATGTATTTTTGTTTTTCTTTGTAAGGGAGGTTAAAAAGTTGGCTATTTTTTGGACCTCTTCTTCTATTTTAGTACTGATTTTATAGGTGATAAAAAAGAGTATGCCAAAGAAGAAGAGTAGAAGAACTAACATCTCTTTTCCTAAAGAGAGAATGTCATTATTTATGCTTTTAATTTCACGTGAAAGTCTGATGTATATAGGTTTGTCGTGATTTGCATAGCGTTTGACGACATAGAGAAAATTTTTTTTGAGTGTCTCAGAGTGGCGAATCTTAGTGCCATACTCCTCTGTGTTTGACTCTACAAGCTCCTCTCTATACTTATGGTTTTCCATCTTTGATTTATCTCTATGCGATTCGGCGATGATATTTCCCTTTATATCTATGAGTGTGAGCCTAAGTCCTAAGTCGCTTTTGACATCTTGTGCGAGTTTGTCTAAGTCATTACAACGGGGTATGTCAAGAGCTAAGATTTTGATGTTGTTAATTAGAGCATTTTTGGACTGCTCGATATGAAACTCTTTGACCCAAAAGTAGATAACAAATCCAAGAGCTATAAAAAGAATGGAAAATATAGGCAGAAATTTTCTCAGTATAAGTTGTTGGAAATTTAACAAAATATGTAATCTTTATTTTCTGTGAAGTTTATGATTTTTTTCATACTCACATTGTAGCAAAATTTTAATTATGAAAGTCACCACCGACCTTAGCATAGACTAAAAGGTTTGCTATGCTAACGGAGCGCGAAGCTATTTTTGCACTTTTTCTCAGTGCTCGAAGCATTTGATGATATTTGAGAGTCTCTTCACTTCCTCTGGCTTGAGAGATTAGATTCCTTTCTACAAGTGCATAGATGTCATCACTTTTGTTCTCCTCTATGACGACGGAGTCATAAAGCTCATTTATCTCATCGCTATCCTCTATGCTTATCATAGATATTGATATTTCAAGTGATTTTATAGTAGCCGATTGCATAGGGGTAGCGTACTCATTTATAACTGCGATGTCTAAGTTGTCACAGACGGTGGTGAATTTTTTGATAAAACTTTTTGTGCTATAAGTAGCACGAACTAAATCGTTTGTGATTTTCAAGTAGGAGACCAAATGTCTTAAATTTGTAGTTCCTGGAGTATGAAGAGCGAGTATTTTAAT
>JAYEHI010000016.1:0-3902 GCA_034659455.1 Campylobacterota bacterium
TTCGTAGTCTTTATCAAATGATATGGATTAATTTTTAAGCAATATTATGTTTGTTTAATAATAACTTTAGGTTAAAATTGAGTAAAGGTTGTAAAATGAATCCAGAAAAAACATGTGACATTCTTATATATGGTGGGCATGGAGACTTGGCTCTAAGAAAGTTGATGCCCGCTCTTTATCATCTCTATAGTGATGGTCATCTTAGCGCTGGCAGTAGAGTTATCGCCGTCTCTCGCGATAAGTTCACCCAAGAGGAGCATATAAGCTTAGTTGAGGAGAAGTTAAAACTCCATCTCAAAGAGAGCCATTTTGACGCAGCTCTTTTTGACTCCTTTAAAGAGTCTCTTTTTTACGTGCAGACAGACCTTATGGACGAGGGCTCTTATGGCGAACTTACGTCCATACTAGAGGGCGAAGAGGATAGAGAGCACATCAACTACCTCTCCACTTCTCCATCGCTTTTTGGTCCCATATGTAAAGCGCTCAATACTCACGATCTTATAACGCCAAGCTCTAGAGTAGTTTTAGAAAAACCCATAGGCAGAGATTTGGCTTCTTCGAGGGTTATTAACGAAGAGGTGGCAAAATACTTCGATGAGTCGGCTATCTTTAGAATAGACCACTACTTAGGAAAAGATACCGTACAAAACATCTTAGCCCTACGTTTTTCAAACATGCTCTTTACTCCTATATGGAACGCTCAATACATCGACCACATACAGATAACCGTTGCCGAGAGTGTAGGTCTTGAAGGAAGATGGGACTACTACAATGAGTTTGGTGCCATGCGAGATATGATGCAAAATCATCTGATGCAGCTTCTGTGTCTCATAACAATGGAGCCTCCTTGCTCACTTCATGGAGACAGTGTAAGGGATGAGAAGCTCAAGGTGATTCGCTCTTTACGTTTTATAGAGGGGGATGATCTTAAAAGTAAAACGGTTCGTGGACAGTATAGTTCGGGAGCTATTGCTAAAGAGGCAGTTCCTGGTTTTTTTGAAGAGGAGGGCGGGAGTCCAAAAAGCGATACGGAGACCTTTGTGGCTCTTCGTGCCGACATAGATAACTGGCGCTGGAACAATGTTCCCATCTATATGAGAACGGGTAAACGCATGAGTAAACGCTATAGCGAGATAGTGATAGACTTTAAGGATATTCCACACTCTATCTTCCCTAAAGGAGGGGACTGTATAGATAGTAACAAGCTAGTGATACGCCTCCAACCAGATGAGTCCATCTCGATGTTTATCATGAATAAGATTCCAGGACTCAGTGATGGCATGCAGCTACAAAAAGTGGAACTCGACTTAAATGTTGCGGAAAATGCACCAAGAGTTCCTGATGCTTATGAGCACCTCCTACTCGACGTCGTGCGAAACAACCCTACTCTCTTTATGCGTAGAGACGAAGTAGAAGCCGCATGGATATGGGCTGATAAGATTTTAGATGGCTGGAGCGATAAGAAGCAGAAGCCAAAGTCCTATCAAGCAGGGACAAATGGACCCTCAGCCTCGATAGCGATGATAGAAAAAGATGGGAGAAGCTGGTATGGCGAATAACTATTTTAACTTCAATGATTTTGAAAATAGAGAGCTTTTAGCGCAGAGACTTTGTGAGAAAATAACGCAAGCTTTAAAAATCGCTCTTGAGATAAGAGGGGAGGCGACCTTAGCTCTCTCAGGAGGAAATACTCCTAAAAAACTCTTCAATGCACTCTCTAGAGTCGACTTGGATTGGGAAAAAGTGCGAGTTACTTTAGTGGATGAGAGATGGGTGGACACAAATAGCATCAAGAGTAATGAAAAACTCGTTCGAGAACACTTGCTCATAAACAGTGCCGAGTCAGCAAGGTTTTTTTCGCTCAAGACAGAGGACAAGTATGCTATAAATGGTGTGGCTAGTTTGAATGTATCGTTAGAGCAGTTTTTTAAGAAGTTTGATGTGGTAGTTTTGGGTATGGGACTAGACGCTCATACAGCTTCATTTTTCCCAAACACCAATGAGCTGAGCTTCGCATTAAAGACAAAAAATCTGCTCTGTGCGACAACAGCAACTGTAGAGCCAAAAGAGAGAATCAGTTTTAGCAAAACATCTCTTTTAAGTGCATCAAACTTGTTTTTACATATAGAGGGAGAGGAGAAAAAAGAGGTTTTTTTAAAAGCCTCGACATCAGATGATCTGAGAAATATGCCAATCATCTCAATGATGCAGCAAGAAAAACCAACTATGGAGATCTATTATGCAGGTTAAAACAGACGCAAAACTACTCAAAATTACAGAGACTATAGTCAAGCGTTCAGCTAAAAGTAGAAAAGTATATCTAGAGAGAATGAAGGCCGCACACAACAAAGAGGTAGAGCGCTCTCATGTTGGGTGCAGTAACTTAGCTCATGCCATGGCACCTTGCTCGCAAGATGAAAAAGAGAACTTGGAGTCTATGAAAAAGGAGAACATCGCCATAGTCTCCGCATACAACGACATGCTCTCAGCGCATCAACCCTTTGTCTCGTATCCACCTCTTATTAAACGTGCTTTGGCGCTTAAGGGAGCTACCACTCAGTTTGCAGGTGGTGTTCCCGCAATGTGCGATGGCGTTACACAGTCACAACCGGGAATGGAGCTGAGTCTCTTCTCTCGCGATAACATAGCTATGGGCACAGCAATAGCACTCTCGCACAATATGTTTGATGGAGCAGTGATGCTTGGCGTTTGCGACAAAATAGTCCCTGGGATGTTTATAGGGGCTATGTCGTTTGGTCATCTGCCAGTAGTTTTTGCTCCAGCAGGACCAATGCCCTCTGGAATAAGTAACTCTAAAAAAGCCGCAGTTCGTCAAGAGTTTGCTGAGGGGAAAGTGGGTGAAGCCGCTCTTTTAAAGGCGGAGAGTGCTTCGTATCACTCCGCGGGAACTTGTACATTTTACGGTACTGCAAACTCAAACCAAATGCTCATGGAGATAATGGGTCTACATCTACCAGGTGCTTCGTTTGTAAACGCCAACACACCACTTAGAGATGCTCTCACGGAGGCAGCAACTCTAAAGACCTTAGAGTTCTCACCTCTGAATGAAAACTATATGCCACTCTCAAAACTGATAGATGAGAAGAGTTTTGTAAACGCCATAGTGGGACTCTTGGCAACGGGAGGGTCTACAAACCATACACTACATCTCATCGCAATGGCAAGAGCTTGTGGGATAGTGCTTACATGGGATGATTTTGATGCTCTCTCAAAAATAACGCCACTGCTTTGTAGAATGTATCCAAATGGTAGTGCGGATGTAAATCACTTTCATAGTGCAGGTGGAATGGCAGTCGTTATCGCCCAGCTCCTAAAAGTAGGACTTCTGCATGAGGATGTAAATACGCTTATGGGAAGTGGTCTGAGCTCTTATATTCAAGAGCCATATCTTAAAGATGGTGAGCTTCTTTATAGAGAAGCCAATCCAAACTCTTCAGACCCCCAAGTCATCAGTAGCGTTGAGAGTCCATTCTCTAAAGAGGGTGGGCTTCGAGTGCTTGATGGAAACATCGGTCGTAGTGTTATTAAGACATCAGCACTCAAAGATGAGTACAAGGTTATTGAAGCACCTGCAAAAGTTTTCTACTCGCAAGAGGCTCTCAAAGAAGCTTTTAAAGCGGGAGAGTTGGAGATGGACTTTGTAGCTGTTCTCCCCTATCAGGGTCCAAAAGCAAACGGAATGCCTGAACTTCATGGACTACTCCCTTCAATGGGAGCTCTGCAAGATAGAGGTTTCAAGGTCGCAATCATTACCGATGGAAGAATGTCGGGAGCTTCAGGAAAGGTCGCTTCAGCCATTCATCTCTGCCCGGAAGCAAAAGATGGTGGAGTTATTGGAAAAATTCATGATGGAGATATCATAATGCTCAATTGCAATAGTG
>JAYEHI010000017.1:0-3881 GCA_034659455.1 Campylobacterota bacterium
TACCATTTATCACTATGACAGAAGCTGGACCACAACACTTAGTTGTAAAACTTACTCGTGCTAAATTTGAAGGTATGATTTCTGATTTAGTTGAAGAGACTATTGATCACATTAAAGTAGCTATGGATGAGTCTGACTTAGAAAACAATGAAATCAAAGAGATTATCATGGTTGGTGGTTCTACTCGCGTTCCTATGGCTCAAGAAGCTGTTTCTAAATACTTCGGTGGTAAAGACTTAAATAAAGGTGTTAATCCTGATGAAGTTGTTGCTGCGGGTGCTGCTATTCAAGGTGGCGTTTTACGTGGTGACGTTAAAGACGTTCTTCTACTAGACGTTACTCCATTATCACTTGGTATTGAGACTCTTGGTGGAGTTATGACTAAGATTATTGAAAAAGGAACTACGATTCCCGTTAAAAAATCTCAAGTTTTCTCAACTGCTGAAGATAACCAACCAGCTGTATCTATCTCTGTTGGTCAAGGTGAGCGTGAGTTCGCTAAAGATAACAAATCTTTAGGTCTATTTGAGCTTGGTGATATTCCAGCAGCACCACGTGGTGTACCTCAAATCGAAGTTACATTTGACATCGATGCAAATGGTATATTAACAGTTTCTTCAACTGATAAAGGTACTGGAAAGAGCCAGTCAATCACAATCTCTGGTTCTTCTGGATTAAGCGAAGAAGAGATTAACAAAATGGTTCAAGACGCGGAAGAGAACAAAGCTGCCGATGGCGAGAGAAAAGAGTTAGTTGACCTTAAAAATCAAGCAGATGCACTAATCGTTCAGACTGAAAAATCAGTAGAAGAGATGGGTGACAAACTTGAAGCTGAAGAAAAAGCTAAAATCGAAGCTGCCGTTGCTGATCTAAAAGAGACTCTTAAAGACGAAGCTGCAACTAAAGAGCAGATTGAAGAGAAAGTAAAAACTCTTACGGAAGCGGCACATAAAATGGCTGAAGAGATGTACAAAAAAGAGCAAGACCCAGCTGCTGCAGAAGCTGATGCTAAGAAAAAGAAAGAAGACGACGACGTAATAGATGCTGAGATAGAGTAAAGAAACGCTATCTAGAGCACTGACGATGTTATCGATGCTGAAATAGAGTAATTTTCACTACAGGATAAAGATTTCTTTATCCTGTATCTATATAAACCACAGACCTACCCTTTCCCCTTTTACAGTTTAATAATTAAGACTTCTTGGATATAGTTTTTGTAACTCTATTTTACTACAATACGGCATTACAAAAGGAGTTAGCATCAAAAAGAAAATCCTACACTATATAAAAGAGATTCTCCTCTTCGTTCTTGTTATGAGTATATTTGCAAATGCTATAAGCTTATACAAAAGTCAAGATTTAAATAAAGAAAAGCTCACCTTAGAGAGGGTTAAACTTATAGACAACTCTCTATATACCATACCTTCTGATAAACCTATTCTAGTCCATGTATGGGCTCTGTGGTGTCCCGTATGTAAACTAGAAGCTGACAATATACAAAGACTCTCCCAGTACTATGATGTCATAACCATTGCGGTAAACTCTGGTAGTGACTATGACATAGCAATGTATCTTCAAGATAATGATTTAAACTTTAAGGTCATTAACGATAAAGATGGTTCCCTAGCTCAAAAGTTAAATATAGCAGTCTATCCTACGACATTTATTTACGATAAAGATAAAAATTTAGTTTTTAGTGAAGTTGGTTATACAAGCAGTTTTGGTTTGTTTGGAAGAATGATTTATAGTAGTTTTAAATAGAGCGGTTTAAAACCAAAGAAATTAATCTTTGATTTTAACTGCGTATGCTTTATCAGATAAAGGTACCCATGGACGCTTAATATGCTGAGGACGACGCAGTGTGTCTTTAGTATTAAGAGGACGAGTAAGTGTGTCTCTCCACCCTTGGTAGATTTTAAAGTTGTTTTCATAGTTAACATGAATGTCACCAATTTTATCACCAGCTTCTGCAGGTGTTAAAATAACTTTTTGGTGCCAACAGTGCATACCAGAAATTGGATCTGGATGAGCTGCAGCAACAGCATTTTGCCATGAACCGCTTAGACCATCCCACCAGATATTTCCAGAGTCACTGTTATATTCAGCAAATCTTTCAGAGTGGAAAGGCTTTATGCCCTCTACATAAGTAAGTTTACCCTCTTTTCCATCCATTTGAAGTTCAGCAGTTGGAACACCAAAGCTATTGATACCACTAGTTCCATCATAATCTTCGATTTTGATTTGACCAGCAGTTGTACCAGCACCATCTGGTGAATGAGCCATAAATTTAGGATCGTTCATATTACGAGCTACTGGCTGAGAGTCAACCTTACCATCTGTTACACCATTAGGAATACTAACAGAGTTAACAAGTTTCCATCTACCACCGTGGTGTGAACAAGCAAGAGTACCCGGAAGAACACCCTCAGTTGGAACTGCCATAGCTACAAAGTAACCAGACTCTAAACCAGTGATACTATCTGTAATTCTTACACGAATCGCATCACCACGTTTGAAACCTTGACGCTTAGCGTCCGGAGTTGAAATCCAAATTGGGTCATGGTTTTGTGAAATCTCCATAAGGTGCTTACTATTAGCAGAACGAGTATGAATGTTGTATGGCAGACGGAAAACTGTATTGAGAGCATACGAGTTCTCTTCTTCCATATACATATGATTTACATGAGAAACGATCTCTTTCATCTCTTTTTTCTCTTTCTCATCTCTTGGATAGAAAGGAATAGAGTACTCTGGCCATTTCCAGTCATCAGCTAACCACTCACAGAAGAAGTCAAGTTTCTTATCTAAAGTAGCAAAACCTTCCATCTTAACGCCATCTATCTCAATACCGATAGACTTTTTCTTACCATGGTGCTCTGCAGTCATAACACCTGTACGTTTATCAATAGTTACATCACGTTTGTCATATTTATGACCATGTGAAGTATAACTATCTCTATCTTCTTTTACTACACGCTCTTGTGGAGAGTAGATTTTGTTCTCTTCCATCCATGCACCATGATCTCTCATATACTCATACACTGGGAACTCTGAGTTCTTATAACGTGCATCAGCAGTAGCTGTAGCTTTAAGATTCGGTAAGTTATCACCAAACGCAGCATCGTACCACTCAGAAATAGTAACTGGTTTACCTGGGTTCTTTTTAGATTCCCACATAGATTTAACAGTTTTAGTTTTAGAACCATCTAAGAAGATATCGCCTTTTGGATCGATATAGTTAACAACCATATCAAACCAGAACTCATTCTCTTCCCAAACTTCACCAAGACCAGCTTTAATGTGTGCTTCAAGCGTAGCACGGTTAGGATTCTTAGGTTTCCATCCAGCTTTTTCTAAAGCAACACGCATAACCGGCTGACGGAAAGATGTCCATCTTGCAGGCATTGTAGCTTCAGAGTGCTGATCGTGACGCTCACCAGCAAGTCCAACAGGAAGAACATAATCAACATACCAGTTAGTCTCAGACCAAACTGGAGATAAGTTAAATGTAAGTTCCATTTTAGACTCATCTTTAATAGTATCAATCCATCTAAAACCATCTGGATTAATCCATGCTGGATTATACATACGTGGAATCCAAACAGAGAGTTTCTTAGGAACATTCATCCCTCTCTTAATCCACTTATCTTGCCACTCAGTATCCGCAAGTAGGTGTGGAAGTAAGAAAGACATCTCATAAGTTGATAGTGGCCACTCTGGCGGCCATGAAAGCTCATTCCAAGTGTCAATTTTCGGAACATCAGAACCACGTTTACCTTGACCACGAGTTGCACTACCACCTTTACCAGCAACAGAAATAACATGCCAGTGGTGGAAGAATGTACCACCCTCAGGACCTATAGCTCCACGCATACCAAGTG
>JAYEHI010000018.1:0-17709 GCA_034659455.1 Campylobacterota bacterium
ATCTCTTTTATCTCTTCTTTGTTTGAGTTTACACTCGGAAATTCACACTCCATCATAGTTCCTTATACATTATATTAATTATTATTAAAGTGATTATATCGAAATTATTAAAAATTCTTGATGAGTTAAAAATGTAGAATCTATACTAAGCAGCAATAATCAGAAATCCAAACAACAAACTACTAAAGATATTACACAGTTCTAATATCTTCAATAGTTACATTAACAAGTTGACAAACCTCGCTAAATATCTGCTTTGCAAAATCATAAAATTCTTTTGCTTCTTCATGTGTAGGTTTTCCACTAGGTAGTAAACCCATATCACCAGGATACCTTGATTCTATATACAAAGTATTTAAATCTTCTAGTAAATCTTCATTACTAATTTGTATATATTTCTCTACTTTATCTTTTAGCATCAAAACATCATGTTTTTTAGGAACAGGTTGAGAGTGGTATTCAAGTAGTGCTTTAAGAGATTTTTCAACAGATTGTTGCGAGTGAAAAGATGTCATGTGAGTAATAAAATCATCACTTATAATTTTTTCTAAAACTAAAATATCACTATATGCGGCTTTAAGCCACTCTAGTGCCAGTTTACGATTCATAAAAGTACAACACCTTTATTTAGTAGTTCTTTTGAAAATGAACTATTTAGTTCTTTAAAGTTTTTAGACATAGCTTTAGTATGTACAATTAAATCTATAGCGAATGTACTTCTTAAATCTCGAATAGCTCTTGATACATTTTTTGTTATAGCACTTTTCTCTTTAAAACTCTTAGGAATAAATTCATCTTTTGTTACAACATATAAATCAATATCACTCTCTTCATTTGGTCTGCCATAAGCATAACTACCAAATAATATAACTCTATCTAAATCCAAGGGCTTCAACCTGTGAATAATCTCATACTTTATTTTATCTATATCTTCCATGCTTTGATTATACCATTATATTTTCATTTTCCATCAAACTATCATATATTTAAAAATTCTTGATAAGTTTAAAATGTCGCTCTATATTTTCAAAACTATGATTACCACCCTCTTCGACTATATGAGTGGCGTTTGGAAGTTTTTTGAGCGCTTCTTTGTAGTCTAAGCTCTCATCGCCCGTTTGTAGTAAAAGTAATATTTTTGTATCATCTACATCTCTTGCCTCATACTCCCTAAGCGCTTCAAAATGCTCTTGGTTCCACTCAAACTTACTCCCATCATGATAATGAATCATAGAACCTTGTGAACCCTTAAGTGTTTTATAGGGAAATATAGATGGGTTTATTAACACCGCTTTTAATCCATACTTTTGTGATAGATAAAGAGAGTAATAACCTCCAAGAGAGGAGCCTATGAGTTTTATCTCACCATCATAAGCTTCTATCATCTCTTCTAATGTTTTGATAGCTAAATCCGGAATATAAGAGAGGGATGGAGCGATAAACCCCTCCTCCTCATCCTTATAAAATGTTCTAAACAGCTGAGCCTTTACACCCATCCCACTACTTGCAAATCCATGTACATATATTATCATTTTCATACTCCTTATTTTAGAGGTACCCTAAAATTCAAATGCTTTATTTAAGGAATTATACATATTAATCCATATAGTTCTATAAATATCGTTTTTTTTGATATAATTTATGTAAAACTCATACTTAAAGGAGCAGTGAATGATAAGCGCAAAAGAGTTAAGAGAGCAGAGTAAACCACTCAATATACTATACGCCGAAGATGAGGCGATGTTGCGAGATAGCATGAAAGCGACGTTGGAGAAGTTTTTTGGCAAAGTTTTTATTGCCACTAATGGGCAAGAGGCTTTTGAGATTTTTAAAAAGGAAGACGTTGACCTCATAATGACGGATATAAACATGCCAATCATGAGTGGTACTGAACTTATACACAATATACAAAAGTTGAGTGATGAGGATGAATATATCATTGTTCTATCTGCACATAATGAGTCTAAACTGCTCACAAAACTCATCAACCTTGGCATAAATAACTTTTTAAACAAACCCCTAGATAAACAGTTGATGATTAATAGCTTATACAAAGTCTGTAGTACCATCAATGATAAAAAACTTCTTATAGAGTATGAAACGCAACTGCAAAATGAACTTGAGATACTCAGTAGAAAAAACAAAATTCTAGAGCAAAAAATAAAACAGGTAGCTGCAGCAACAAATGAAAACCTTCAAGTAAAAAAAGCAGCCCAGACAAACTCTAAAGATGAGCCCCCAGTTAACGAAAGCTATTTTGAAACACTTTTACTTGATGATAAAGAGGAACTTCAAGACCTATCAGTAGAACTTGATAACTACATAGCAATGATGTTTCAAGGTGAAGTTCTTAATGAGGACTACATCCTAAAACTCTCTAGCGTTTACAAAAAATACGCGTCTGTATTAAATAGCTATCTAGAGTTTTTGGACATCGCAGCGTTTTTAATGGACTTCAGTAAAAGCTTACTAACCCTAGAGTCTAAATTTATGCAAGATATTAGCCAAACTGGTATCTACTTTGAATCTCTACAGTTAACGCTTGAAAACTATAGAGAACATACGTGGAATGAAAAAGCGAAAGATCCTAAGTTTTATAACGCGTCGCTTATAAACGACATACGACTCATCATCGACTTCCTTGAAGATAAGGAAGTTCAAGAGAATGAGATAGAGTTCTTTTAAAGGAGAACCTATGGGCCTCATAAAATATATAACAAACCCTCATGATAGAATAGCCGCTACCCATTTTTTAGTTATTTTTATACTTGTAGTAAATATTATTTTTTTTACCGAAAACAGTTACTCTCTTCTTATACAAATAACACTTATCATAGCTGTCATTATCCATAACAGAGACGACACCTTACTCAAAGATGTATTGATGAACACACAGATACAGCTCAAAGAAGATAGTAATATTTTTGATCGTAATGTCATAGTCTCAGAGTCTGACTTAGATGGAATCATAACCTATGTAAATCCAAAATTTTGTGAAATAAGTGGATATACAAAAGAAGAACTCATAGGTCAACCCCATAGTATCGTAAGAGACCCTCAAACGCCAAGTGACTTTTTTAAAAACCTATGGAACACTATAGAGAGTGGAGAGACGTTCTACGGAGTACTAAGAAATCTAAGAAAAAATGGAAGCTATTACTGGATTGACATGTCTATAACGCCCATCATGAAGAACGGCTCGATTAATGGATACAAAGCAATTAGGTTCGACATAACCGATCAAGTTGCCGCCAAAGAGGGATTAAAGAACGAGATAAGTAAACATGAAGATTTACTAAAACTTCAAAATAGCCGTTTTGAGTTTGCGATAAACTCCTCACGAGACGGCTTTTGGGATTATGACGTTGCTAAGCAAGAGTTTTACCTAAGTAGTGGATGGAAGAAGAGACTAGGGTTTGAAAAAGATGAAGTTGTTACGTACCTCAAGTACCTAGAACTTATTCCAGATGAGTATAGGTTTGAACACCATAAAGCGATGCATGACATATTGGATGACTACCCTCTTAATGATTTAGAGTATGTTCACTTCAGGATTCGTTACACACTTATAACAAAATCGGGAGAGAAAATTCTCATCGAAGACGTTGGTGACGCTTTTTTTGATAATGAACAGACTCCTACTAGAATAACGGGCTTTCATAGAGACATCACCGAACAAGAGAGACAAGCTAAAATGATAGAGTCTCAAAACAGAGTTGCCGCCATGGGAGAGATGATAGGAAACATCGCTCATCAATGGAGGCAACCAATAGGTGCGATTAATAATGCACTTAATGACTTAGAATTTGACATTGAACTTGAAGAGATTGAGAAGATTCCAGCTATAGAGTACTTAAAAGTCTCCAAAAAAGTCAAAGAGTACACAGCCCATCTTAGTCAAACAATAGATGACTTTAGAAGTATCTCTAGTGACGAGAAAGTAAAATCAAACTTTTTTATAAGCGATGTCCTAGACACTGCTTACAGTATTATAGCTACAGAGTATAAAGAGAGTGGCATTTACTTTACTTCAACCAGAGCAGGTCAGTTTCAGTGTGAACTAACTGGATACAAACGCGAACTAATGCAGGTAATTATCAATATTTTAAACAATGCAAAGGATGTTTTAGTAGAGAAAAAAATCACCAACCCTCAAGTAATCATCAGTTTTTTTAAAGACTCAGATAAAAATATAGTTATCAGCATTTATGACAATGCTGGAGGAGTACCAGACTCTATTAAGGAGAAAATTTTCGACCCTTACTTCACTACAAAACATGAGAGTGTGGGAACAGGGATAGGGCTCTATATGAGTAAAAAGATTATAACACAACACTTCAATGGCTCTTTGTATGTTGAAAACGAAAACGGTGGTGCTAAGTTTGTCATATCTATACCAATAGCTTAAAATATCTTCTCTTGCCCTAACCTATAGAGCGCAAAATCATACTTCAAAGGGTCCTTTTTATCAAACCCTTTTAAAGTCTTTGTCAACTCCATTGCAGCTTCAAGGTCATAAGTTTTTCTCTTGAGTAAACCTAAACGCCGACCTACTTTAAAAGTATGTGTATCTAGTGGCATTATAAGGTCGGCTCTACTTACACCTTTCCATAAGCCCATGTCGATATTGTCTTCTCGTACCATCCAGCGAAGAAACATCATCCAGCGTTTAAGTGCTCCTGCACCCTTTGTTTTTGTAGTCACCTTTCCTACTAAGAAGTTATAGCCTTTAGAGTTATAAGGATATAACTCTTTGAGTTTAATTATAGTGGTATTTATGCCATCTATGACACTCTGTTTCTCTTTATACCCTTGCATAAAAACATCTTCAAGTGAGTTCTCTTCACTCAAGCGTTTAAGAGCTATAAATATAGCCACAACGTCTTCACCCTTTTGAAACCTATAGTAGTGACTCTGCAGTGCACTCTTTATCTCCTCGTCACTTTTATGTAGTAGTTCAAAATCAAGCGAGTCTAAAAACTTCACTATCTGTTTCACGTTTCCATAAGCAAAAAGAGCGCAGATGAGGGATATAGTTGGGTCATTATGATGTTTTGCTACAAGAATGGGGTCTAAATTTTCTAAACTTACTTCCGAGGAGTTATTGCGTTTAGCGACCTCCTCATCGAGTCTCTTTTTAATGTCCATCACAGAACTAACTGATAGAGCTTTTTTCTCTCACTTGAGCCAGCGATATTGAGCTGTTTTCTATACTTGGCGATTGTACGACGGACCATTTTTACTTTAAACTTATCTTGAATGAGATCGAGTAGTTTCATATCACTTAGCGGTTTCTCTCTACTCTCCTCTTTTACAAGGGCTACTAAAAACTCTTTTATCGCGGCGTTTGAAACATCTTCATCTATAGCGGTCGTGAAGAACTCTTTCATAGTAAAAATCCCTCTATCGCAAGCGATGTACTTGTTTGCGATGGCACGAGAAATGGTTGAGGGATTGTGTCCAAACTCATCTGCTAGCGTCTTAAGAGTAAGAGGCATGATACTTCCGCCAGTAAAAAACTCATACTGGTACTCGACTATCATCAGTCCCACTTTATAGAGTGTTGCCTTTCTCATATCAAGAGCGTCTACAAGAGACTTTGCTTCTTTTATCTTCTGAGTGACAAACTCATGCTCAACACCATAAGCCGCGTCAATGTTTATGGTCGGATAGTAAGCGTCATTTAGCTTCACTTCGATATTCTCGTTATCATCAAAGTATATCATCAAGTCTGGAACTACCTGTGCAGAATCCTCTTGGTAGTCAATGTTGGGAGGATTTCTAAATGTAGATATAACATGCATTACCTCACTAAAACCTTTCTCTTTAGAGTAGTTGTGAATCTCGTGCATATTGTTTATGACCTCTATCGCTAAGGCGTAGTTTTCATCGCTTATTTGGGAGTTATCTAGTTGAAATACAAAAGATTCTGCCAAATCTTTTGCTCCTATACCTACAGGGTCTATATGAGCAAAACGCAGCCTTGTTTTTTCAAAAAACTCCTCTGTTATTTTATGCTTTTTACAAAACTCCTCTGTATCTCCCTCATAAAAACCAGACTCGTCAAAATTTGCTACTACGTACTCTGCTATCTCTTGAGATATCGGTGTTGGGAAAAGCGGTGCTCCTAGCTGCTCACCCAAAACATCATAAAGAGTACGACCCTGAATTGTGAGTGCTTCTATCTGCTCTGTTCGTGAGTTGCTGACAGCTCGAGAGATGATTTTTCTTGGAAGTTTTGATTCAAAGTTCTCTTCATATCCTGACTCAACTTCAACTACTGGATTTGCTTCCAAAAAAGGAGCCATAGCTTCGCCTAGGTCTGAGAGTGATGAGTGCAGAATTGGCAGCCAGTTTCGTAGCGTGTTGGAGAGTTTATGCTTATTCTCTACGCTCTGAGTCTGTCTTAGGGCTGCCATCTATTTCATCTATCTCTATAACTTGAAGTTTTCGCCAAGATAGTGAGTGCGGACGTCTTCATTTTGCCCTATCTCATCACTAGTTCCACTCGCTAAAAGTTCACCGGACTTGATAACATATGCCCTATCGCAAACATCCAAAGTTTCACGTACATTATGGTCTGTTATCAAAACGCCAATGTCGTAAGATACTAACTGCTTTATAACGTTTTGAATATCCATAACAGCTATGGGATCAACCCCAGCAAAAGGCTCATCAAGAAGTAAAAACTTCGGCTCGTTGACAAGTGCTCGAGCTATCTCAACACGACGACGCTCACCACCTGAGAGCGAGATACCTTTACGATAGCGAATAGGCTCGATGTTAAACATATCTAGGAGTTCAAGAATACGTTTTTCTTGATCTTCTCTCTTTTTTATGCCAACCTGTGCCGCAGCCATAAGATTATCTTCTACACTCAAATCTTTAAAGATAGAAGCCTCCTGAGGTAAGTAGCCTATGCCCTTGAGTGCACGCTGGTGTAGTGGCATTTTAGAGATGTTGTCTCCATCAAAAAAGACCTCTCCATCACTCGCCTCAACAAGTCCACATATCATGTAAAAAGTTGTAGTCTTTCCT
This sequence comes from Campylobacterota bacterium, assembly GCA_034659455.1. Taxonomy (GTDB): domain Bacteria; phylum Campylobacterota; class Campylobacteria; order Campylobacterales; family Sulfurimonadaceae; genus Sulfurimonas. The sequence continues at coordinate 7,039 of JAYEHI010000018.1, forward strand.
GCTCCATTTGGTCCGAGAAGTCCTACAACTTCACCACTTGAGACCTCAAGACTCATCCCTTTTACTATCTCTAAACTTTTTATTCTTTTTTTAAGACCTTCTGCTTTAAGCGTATGCATCGTTTACCTTGTACTCTCTCTCATCCGTAGATGTTTTTGCTATCTCTATCACTACTACTGGTATCTCCGCGTCTTTTAAAATCTCTAGGAGCTCATCATCACCCCACTCTACAAAATGGAGTCCTTTTTTATCAAGCTCTTCTAGCATACCTAGAGATATAAAGTGCTCTAGTCCATGGTTATACATATCATAATGGTATATATCATTATCATAAACTTGCTGGAGAGAAAAAGTAGGAGAAGTCACTTCATCACTTCCACCAAGAGCCTTTACAACGGCTTTTACAAGTGTAGTTTTTCCAGCGGCTAAATCACCCTTTAAAATGACAACGCCATTTTTTATACTGTTTTTAAACTGTGAGACTATTGGGTCTAAGTTTTCCTCTTTGAGTCTATACGTCATCATAGCTTATTTGATATCTCTACTATCTGTTTGAGTTTTTTCTTCGCTCTAGCATTTGCTATGGCCTCTCTTGCCATCTCCAAGCCATCTTGAATATCACGAGAGAGTCCATCTACCACTAAAGATGCTGCAGTGTTTATAAGGACTATATCGCGTTGCGCATCTGTAGCGGTAGAGTCAAATATTTTACGAAGTATATTTGCATTTTCTTCTGCCTCACCACCCATGATAGCTTTGATAGGCATCTTCTTTATGCCGTACTCCTCTGGGTCTATAACAAACTCATGAATAATTCCATCTTTTAGTTGAGAAGCATACGTAACGTCACTTATACTAATCTCATCCATTCCCTCTGCAGAACTTACTACTATAGCCGAAGTCGCACCATTAAGCTCTAGTGCTTCTAGCATTTTAGGCACAAACGCCTTATCAAAAACTCCAAGCATAGATTTTGTCACGCCAGCAGGGTTTGTAAGTGGACCTAAAATATTAAAGATGGTCTTATCGGGGATGCTCTTTCTAACAGGAACGATAAACTTCATTGCGGGGTGGTGGTTCTGTGCAAACATAAAAGTAAATCCAGACTCTTCTAAAAGCCTAGCACTCTGTGTAACGCTAAGGTCAAGTCTAACACCAAGTGCTTCAAACATATCTGCACTTCCCGACTTTGAGGTAATAGAGCGACTTCCATGTTTGGCTACAGTAGCTCCACATGAGGCGGTTAAAAGAGCGACTGTTGAAGAGATGTTAAACGAGCCTATCTTATCTCCACCAGTTCCTACTATGTCTATGGCGTTTAAACGCAACTCTTCACTTATAGGTAGAGGCAGAGCAAAGCTTCTCATCACTTCAGCAGCAGCAGCTATGGAGTTTACAGGAGTCTTTTCATCAAGAGTCATACCAAGTAAAAACTCCCTCATACTATCATCACTCATCTCATGGTTAAAAAGTGATGTAAACGCTAGTTTAGCTTCATCGTAGGTCATACAAGCTCCTTTATATATTCTGATTGTAGTGATTTTGGTGTTGACTTAGTTGTAGGAATTTGGAGGACTTCATAACTCTTTGAACTCTCAAGGTAGTTGATGGTTATGGTATTTCCGATATCTACATTTTTACTCGGCTTTACGACAACATTATTAATCAAAACAACCTTGTTTGCAAGCATATCTTGTGCAACTGAACGCCGTTTTGTGATGTTAACTGAATTTAAAAACTTATCTATTCTCATTGTTTGACTTTTCAAATTTATTTTTGTTTATTGTAGAGTAATAAAACTGAAAGTAATGTAAGAGTAGAGATAAAAACAACGAGTTGGAACAATTATTGCATCAAATGGAGAAAATAGTATAATATGCTTATGATAAATTTTACAAATACTAAAATGATAGATATTATTTCTATTTTGAAAGAGAAAACTAGCACACTTCAGGCAAAAGAGATAGTAGAGTTTGAAGTACTTAATCCTGACATTTGTAGTTCAACTTATGCTGGGGAAAACCTTACTTTAGATGGTACCCAGTATCTCTATAGAGGTTACAAGTCATGGGTAGACTTAGCACATCTTTTAAATGCGAAGATGCTAACGCCAAAGCAGAGTTCAAAAAACAGAGTCATCATTCGTTATGAACTTCTCAACAGTGATGATAGTTTTCATAAGCAGATAGTCGATAAAGAGGAGAAGTACGGAAAAGAGTCTATCTTTAGTCAGATTCATAAAAATGAAGAGCCCTCTTTTATATCTGCCTACTCCCAAGCACTTCTAAATGCCACTCTAAGCAGACGACTTCGTATCCTAAATCTCGGTGTAAACAGTGGTGACGAGCTTGAAGCTATACTCTCGCTATCAGAGAACTTTGATAGACATGAGTTTTTGGGAATAGACTACTGTGACTCTGCTATAACTGCAGCAAAAGAGAGGTTTTCTGAGTTTAAAAATATCTCATTTATGAGACACGATATCAACGAATTAAACTCGCTTGAGCTTGAGAAGTTTGATCTCATCATAAGCATAGGAACGCTTCAAAGCTCAAACCTTGAGTACAACAAGCTTCTCATGTCCATAGTACAAAACCAGCTTAAACCTGATGGTGCGATGATACTTGGATTTCCAAACTGTCGATGGATAGATGGGGAGATGGTGTATGGGGCAAGAGTGAAAAACTACTCATTCTCAGAGATGGGACTTCTCTACAAAGATGCTATCTTCGCAAAGAAGTATCTTCAACAGAAAAAGTTTCGAGTTACTTTGACTGGAAAAGATTATGTTTTTTTAACGGCTACTTCTATTAGGAAGCAAATCCACTTGTAAACTTCTCTTTTTTGACAACAATCTCTTTTTGCTTCTCTTTACGACGAGTATCTTTTTCTACAAAGATTTTCTTACGAGTTTTAGGGTCCATCTCTGTGTAGTACATTACCGCTGAGTAAGTTGATGGCGTTGGAGTGAAGACTTGAGCCTGTTCAGGGTTCATCTGTAGCTCATCTCTTGTAAAACGTTTGAGCTCATGCATGTCTTTCTCTTCGCAACCTGGATGTGCAGCTATAAGGTAATATGTCAAAAACTGCTTTTTACCCTCCTGGGCATTCATCTTATCATACATCTTTTTAAAGTCTATAAGTGTCTGTTTTCCAGGTTTTCCCATAAGTTCTAAAACATGCTGTTGCGTATGCTCAGGAGCTACTTTCATCTGTCCTGATATATGATGCTTAACCATCTCTTTGAGGTAAGTCATACCATGTTTTTTATCTTCAGTAATCATATCATACCTAACACCAGAAGCAACAAAAGCTTTTCTTACACCCTCGACTTCTCTAACCTGTCTTAAAAGGTTAATATTACGTGAGTGATCTGGTTTCATAGACTGACAAAGATGAGTTGCATCCACACAGCGTTGATGTGCACAAGTACCAAGTTTTAGCTTTTTATTACACTCATAACCATACATATTTGCTGTAGGTCCACCTACATCGGAGATGATACCCTTGTAGTCCTTGTACTTATTAAAGTCTTTTGCTTCGGCAAGTATATTTTTTTCTGAACGCGTTCTGATAGTACGACCTTGATGCACGCCAATAGCACAGAAGTTACACTCCCCCCAACATCCATGATGCGTCATGATAGAGAACTTTATAGTCTCCAGGCACTTCACTTTTCCCATCTTCTCATAGTAGGGATGTTGTTCTCTAGTAAAAGGAAGATTAGAGTGTGCATCCATCTCCTCTTCATTGAGATAATCACAAGGAGGATTTTGGATTAAAAAACGAGTATCTACTGGCTGACAAAGTCCATCTGCAGAGATAGGATCATTATTATCATAAAAGTCATCAAAGAGGTCAATGTATCTTTCAGGAGTATCTACACACTCTTGATGTGATGGAAGTTGAATAAACTCCTCTTTAGGCTCTTTAGAGATATAACAGATACCACGAATGTCTCTATAATCTTCTCCTAACTCTATAGCCTTAGTAAGTTGTTCTATAGCTATCTCACCCATACCATATACCATGATGTCCGCTTTAGAGTCAAAAAGTATAGGTTTTTTCATCTTGTTTGACCAGTAGTCATAATGGCTTGTTCTTCTAAGACTTGCTTCAATCCCACCAAGCACAAGAGGCACAGTGTTTTTAAAGTAACGACGGATAAGATTACAGTAAACACTTATAGCACGGTCTGGGCGTTTGTTGTTCTTTCCACCTGGTGTATAGTCATCAGAATTTCTGAACTTTTTTGTAGCCGTATAGTTACTCACCATGCTATCAACACTACCACCGCTAACGCCCCAGTAGAGTTTTGGCTCACCTAAACGCATGATATCATCAGGGGATTTTATATCGGGTTGACCTATCATACCGACTTTGTAGCCCATCTGCTCAAGCATACGACCGACCATCGCTACACCAATAAAAGGCGAGTCTATATAAGAATCGCCACTCACTAAAATAACATCGCAGTAGTCCCAACCACGAGCATCCATATCCGCACGAGTAGTTGGCAGAAAGTCTTTCTCAGTAAAAGTAACGGTGCTTCTATTTGGATTTTGGTGTCTGTTTTTGTGTCGTCTACTCATTTATAAGCCTTTTGTAGTTGAGTTTATGATTTTTTCAAACATCTGAGATATATAGTAATCTTTATCATCAGGCTGAAACAATACATTTTTATTTTCTAATTCTATTTTAGTAATATCATCATGCAGGGATGCAATTTCACTAAATGGTGTATTTGAAACTATAAATGAGTTTAAAACAGTACTCTCATCATCCATCTCTTGCTCTTTTGATTTTATGGATTTATAAAAATTAATTTTTGGATCTCTGTATGGATTTAAGTTTCTGATACCCTTAGGATCTATAAAGGTGATATACTGCTTCTCATCTCGTTTTATCCACATAATAAAATCTGGATAAAAACCACCATCTTCAAAAAATCCAACACCTACTTTTGATTTATTTCTTAACAAAAAAAGTTCATCATGTTCATAAGTATCTCTATTTTTTTCAAGATACAACTCTAAATCTTCTACAAAATTCATTTCACCCTTATTTAGTTCTATTGGTGATATTTTTATCTTTTTTTGTTCTTTAAATAGTAAGGGGTTATATAGATGCTTACTACTTACAAATGATTTAAAATAATTTAAGTCTATTTTATATTCCAAATTATTATTAGAGAGTCTCTCTTTTAGAATTTTCAACTTTTCTATTAAATCACCATTTTCCTCTTCTTCACAAGAGACTTTATACTCTTCTACAAAGTTTGTATCACTATCTTCTAGCTCTCTATACTCCATAAAATCTTTCTCATAACTATTTTTATGGTACTTATAAAACTCATCTACATACTTTTTTAAAAGTATGCTAAAAGTCTCTTCTATTTTTGAAAAATCACTAAATTTTGAAATAGAAAAATAATCTTTTGGTGCTTCTAAAACATACCAATCACTGTTTTGTATAAAATCATCAATTACTCTTTTATCTATATTCAGATTAAAATAAGATTTTTCATTTTTATAATTAATTAAATCTAAGAACAATTTATCTTTATTTAAAAAACTAAGCTCCTTGTGAGTCTCAAACTTATAAGTATCTGCATTAAGAGCATAATCACTACTTGCACTCAAACCTATGACTTGAGCTTTTGCATAAAGGTTCACAACTACTTTTTTAGTGATAACACTGTTTTTCGTATACACTAATTCATCAATTTTGTTCTCTTTATATTGCTTACCAGCTTTAAGTCTTAATACTTTTAAATGTTTATCTTGATATCTATCATCCCTAAGAACTGGTAAGTTTATATCAAATGTCTCACTGTTTTGTACTCCCTCATTTTCAAGATACTTCCGAAACTCTTCCATATAGTTGGCTTTTAGTCCAAAGATATTAAGTATCTCCATATTTAAATACTTAGCTTCTAAATCTTTACCATAAAAAGTACTTCTTTTTAAACTCATATCACGACCTTTGAGTCGCACACCCCTACCAAATAGTTGTATAACTTGAGCACCTTCACTTTTGCCCATATTTAGAAGTCCCATTGTAGAAACTCTCCAACTACTCCAACCCTCGGTAAATTTTCTTGAGCCTATCAACATACTGATTTTTGATTTTTTCTCATTGATGTTCAAAAAGAGACTCTTATTAAAATCTTTTGTTTTTAAGTCTAGTTTTTGTTCTACACACAACTTTTTAAAATCATTTGTAATTCCAATATTTATAACACCAAAGTAATCACCCTCACCTACTTTAAGTCCTATCTCACCATCACAACCCTTGAGTTCTTCAAGATGCAGTGCTCCACTACTAGTGTTAAAGATAAGCTCCAACATATCTTGATATATTTCATTTTCATCAAGATTTATAAAACTTAGATAGTCAAACTTTCCTGTAAATATATCTACATTATTAGCTCTTAATATACCACTTCTATTTTCTCTTACCTTTTTTATACTTTCTCTACTCAGCTCTTGTTGTGAGATGAATTTTTCTAAAAACTTTAAGACATTTGTAATATCAGAACCCTCTTGCTTAGATAATGATTGAGAAACTTTCCCACCTACAAATATCATCAAAGGATTTTCTATATTATACGTCTGCATTTTTTTTGGATTATCTTGAAAAATCTTTTTTTGCTGGTAGAAGCTTAAAAGTGCACCTACAAAGTAATTGTATTCTAGCTCTTTACTTGGCTCCTCTTTTAGATTTAAAATCGTATAGTCTTTACCAAAACCATCATTTTTAAAGTACTTATAACTATAATCAAAAAGTATGGATTTTGAGTACTCTTGTGTGAGCTCTTCTCTTTTTTTACTTGTTGCACTCGCTATGGCTTGTCCAAAAGTCGCACTATACTCAAACGCAAACCCATTGGCACTAAGTGCATCTCTATTTGTCTTCCACTCTTCACCTTTAGCACCACGATGTCCCTCGTCTATAAAAACTAAGTTATCATCCCCAAAGCTCTCAACGGCGAATGTCGTCTCACCCCTAGACTCTTTAAGTTTACTAATCTCTAAAACTTCTATCATCTCCTTTTCAAAGAGACCTTTTGACTCTTCACTAAACATCTCTGCTTCAAGTCCATTGGATTCAAACTCTTTAAGATGTTGAGAGCTTAGACCTGCGTTTGGGGTGATTAAAATGGTTTTGTTTATTTTAGATCTATTGTAATGCTTAAACTGCATGATGTTTATATGCATAAGTAGCGTTTTACCGCTTCCCGTTGCGTTCCAAAATGCAAGTTTATTGAGATTTTTCAATTCAAAAGCTACTATTTTTTCTTTTTTAGGAAGTGCTTTATTGAACTCTTCTACATACTCATTTAGATTTTTGAGTAAAGTCTCTTTTGAGGAGCAGTACATATCAAGGTATATCTCAGTAAAGAGCAGTGTAAGATACTGAAAATATTTCCATTTTATAGCTTGTTTTAAATTTTTCGTATGCCTTATTATATTTCCATCATACTCTAGTAGTTTTATTTTATCTATTTTGCTATCATCAAAAAGCCTACTAGAAATCGCATAGTAGAACAAAGAGACACCCTCTTCATCTACTTTTTCATTTCTCGTCTCTTCTTTAAACGAGAAAGTAAGCTCCTCTAAGTTTTTAACTCCAAAAAGAGAAAACAGGTATGAGTTCAGTACGAGCTTTTCATTAAATTTCATCAGCAATACTTCTTGGAATAATACACTTAAATTGTTCTAAATCCCTATCATTTATAAATTCTACATTTGGATTTATCTCTATTACCCTTTGAATACCACTCCCATACCCTGTATATGCTAATATATCTTCACAAATAGAGTCTAGTGTAGGGTTTCTACAGATAGAACGACCATTTTTAATATTGTCTAATGTCAAAGAGTTTGTAAGTTTTCCTGGACTAATTATCTCTACTCTATTATGAAAAATAAATACTTTTATTGAGCTGTTGATATAATAATCTCTATGAATAAGGGCATTGGTGATAAGCTCACCTAGTACCCTCTCATCTATCTCCAACATACCATTAGAGTTAAAATCTTTTTCAACTTGCTTATGTCGTAAATGACTTTTAACAAATCCCATACTCTCATCATAGAGCTTTTCAAATGTACCTAACACTCTTTTTTTAGAGATAAATTTATCAACAAAAATCTCATTACCATCAAAGTAGCAGCAGTCAACATAAAACGAGGGGCTAAATCTTTGCGGATTTATACCAAATATAAGATTACCTGAGAGTGTTAAACTGCCCTCTCTCATAATCATCTCATTTTCTAGTAACTTTTCAAGTGATAACAGACCTTTTTCTAATGCCTCAAAAACATCTCTATTGTGTTTTTCCAAGTAAAGATAATAGAGTTGCTGATTTAAATTACTTATAGTGGTTTTAGGGAGTATCTCTTCATCTGCATATAATCCCTTTGGCTCAGAAAAAAGTCTTTTTAGCTCTTCATCAGACATTATTTTTTTATCAGCACCACTTTTTGTATAGTAGATACCACTACTTGTTTTATATGGTTTTGCAAATCCACTTTCAATAGTTACAATAGTAACTCTTTTTTCATCTATACTCATATTTTGTGTCAATGGATGAATAGGTGGTTTTACATTTTCTTGCCCTACATTTCCTACTAACTGTCCTATTTTCTCTACATCTTTCTTCTCTAAGCCTACAATGTTTTCATCATCATCTACACCAAAAATGAGCACTCCACCATCAGCGTTAGCAAAAGCCACAAACTCTTTTGCTAAATCTTTAGAAGATATTATCTGCTCCTTAAACTGTGTATAACTATCCTCACCATTAGAAATTCTCTCAATTAATTCTAGTTTTTGCATATTACTCTCCAAACATCAATTTCTTAAACTCTTGCTCTATTAACTTAACTTTTTCTAGGTGACTATCCCCATTCACATAGACCTCATCAAAAGCATCAAAATCTATATCTTTGACAAAACTATCAAGTTCATCACTACTTTTATTATCTCTCCAAATGATTAATATTTTAGATTTTTTTAGATTTTCACCCTTTATTGTTAAAAATCCATTATCAAGTTTGAGTGTTTCTACTACAAGACCTAAAAGGTAGTTAAATGTTTCTACTAAATCAATAGCAGTATTTTTTGTTTCTCCAACACTTGAAGTAGCAATTTTGAGTTTATAATCAAATGGTGTGCTAAAGGTGTCTATGTTTAGCAGTGAGTCTTGGCTCTCTACATCTAACGAGTAGTTGAGTATATAATCATCTTTAGCTTCTGGGTATAAAGCTAAAGTATCTTCTTGCTCTTTTGTTCTGTTGAATTCAAGGTTGTTTAGAGTATCTTCATAGCTTTCAAGTTTGAAATATTTGAAGATTTGAGATATACCGTTTTTAGTAGTTGGTTTTCCATCTTTCCAACTGTCTGAATAGATTACTTTTTGTATTCTTGGTTTTGTTACGGTATCAAAATACTCTCCCATTTCAACTAAGATATATTTTCTTTTTCCCTTGTCTTCACGGTTTAGGTTTATAACTGCGTGTCCTGTTGTTCCTGAACCTGCGAAGTAGTCTAAAATGACTGAATTATTATTTGCTCCAATTTGTATTAATTTATTGATTAATATTGATGGTTTTGGTGTTCCAAAGACTACATTATGAAATAAACTTTTTATTTCACTGTTCGCATCTCTCGTTGTTCCAAATTTCTTACCATCTAAAAAACTTTCTGGAACTCTACCTAATTGATTTTTCAAATATATTTTTCTAATTATTCTTGTTTCATCTTCACTGAATTTTATTTCACCAGTTGATATTTTTTCGTCAAGTGTTTCTTTACTCCATCTCCAACCATTATCAGGATGTTTGATAATTAATCCAGATGGAGTAGTTATATTGTATTTTAGATTTGGTCTATCTAAAGCATTCCTTACATCACCTGTTCTCCATAGTCCATTAGGGTCATTATCAGGATTAGAATAGTTTTTATTGTCTTCTTCTGTTCTTTTTAACATACCAATTTTTGATGTTAATTTTCCATAAACTGATATATAATTATGATGTAAAGATATTTTACCTTCATATCCTTTTCCTTGAATACTATGTTGCCAAACCATATTACCAAAAGAATTATTTTCTCCAAAGATGTCATTTTTAATATTCATAAGTGATTTTATTTCATATTCATCAATACTACTAAAAATTATTCCATCATTAGTCATTAACTCTTTTGAATAAGCCAACCTATCATACATAAAGCTCATCCAAGAACTATGTTGATAAGTATCGTTATATAAAAAACCATCGTTTCCAGTGTTATATGGTGGGTCAATATATACAGTTTTCACTTGTTCTTTATATCTATCTTGAAGTAAGTTCAATGCTCCAAAGTTTTCACTGTTGATAAGCACACCATCTATATCTTCATCAAGATTATCAAACTCACTTAGAAGTTTATATTTGAATTTCACATCAAAAAACTTAGTATCTAATACTAAATACTTTTCCTCTTTTAAGTCCTCAACACTTTGAACATCTACATCAAAAAGCTCTTTCCATTCAGCTAACTGCTCATCACAAGCTAATATCTGCTCATAATGCTCTTCATCAATCTTATCAAGAGTGATACAGTAGTTAGTTTCTATGATAAACTTTTTCTTCTCCCATAGCTTCTTTTGTAACTCTTCAA
>JAYEHI010000019.1:0-3858 GCA_034659455.1 Campylobacterota bacterium
ATCCGTCAACGTGGAACTAAGGTTCACCCAGGTAACAATGTAGGAATGGGAAAAGACCATACTATATTTGCACTAGTTGAAGGTACTGTTGTATTCGAAAGAAAAGACAAAAAACGTCAACAAGTTTCTGTAGTACCCGCTGCATAATTCTACTAAATAGTTGGGCTTTGCCCAGCTTTTTTTACTCTTTCACTCGGAATTTAAGATTCCAAATAAGCATATAATATTTAATAATTCACTCTTTACAGACAATAGTTATTTTTTAAGTATTTAACATCAAGGAAATAAAATGTTCACAGATAGCGTCGAATTAACAGTTAGTTCAGGAAAAGGTGGACAGGGTTGTGTAGCGTTTCGTCGTGAAAAGTTTGTTCTTAACGGTGGTCCAAATGGTGGCGACGGTGGTAAAGGTGGTGATATCTGGTTTAAGTGCGATAACAACACTCATACGCTTTCTCACTTTCAGAGAAAAATGCACATAAAAGCCGATGGTGGAAAACCAGGTGAGGGCTCTAACTGTAGTGGAAAAGCCGGTGTCAAAAAAGTGATCATAGTTCCACCTGGAACACAGATAGTTGATATGGAAACTGGTGACGTATTGTTTGACATGACGACTGATGGTCAAGAGGAAAAGTTTCTTCAGGGTGGAAAAGGTGGACTAGGTAACACTCACTTTAAATCTCCTACAAATCAGAGACCTACTTATGCTCAGCCTGGTGAAAAAGGTGAAACAAGAGCGATAAAGCTTGATCTTAAACTTATAGCGGACATAGGCCTTGTAGGTTTTCCAAACGTTGGAAAGTCGACGCTTATCTCTACGGTATCAAACGCTAGACCAGAAATAGCGAACTACGAGTTTACTACTTTGACTCCAAAGTTGGGTCAAGTCAACATAGGTGATTATGAGTCTTTTGTAATGGCTGATATTCCTGGGATTATCGGTGGAGCTCATGAGGGCAAAGGACTTGGTATCAAGTTTTTACGCCATATTGAACGTACCAAGATTCTTCTCTATATGGTTGATTTGGGTAACTATAGAGAGCTAAAAGAGCAGATAGAAGTACTTAAAAGTGAAATAGCATCATTTTCAGAAATTTTAGGTGACTCAAAATTTGCGATAGCCTTAACTCGTTGCGATGTTATTGCACCGGATGATTTAAAAACTCAGGTGAATGGGTTTATTGAGATGCTCGGTCTTAAAGCGACATATGAAAATGAGTTTAATTTTGATGATAACATACCTTTTTATATTCAAGAGAGTGCTTCTGAAGAGTTAGGGTTTGACAAAACTCTGCCTTACTTTATAGCTCCAATCTCTTCGGCTACTCATAAAAACATCGACGCTCTTAAGCACTCGCTTTTTAATTTAGTTCAGGCGGATAGAAAATAGATGCGAATTGTAGTTAAAGTCGGAAGTGCTGTTTTAACTCAAGATGATGAAGTCGCGTATGATAGAATGCAAGAGTTAATTTCATTTTTAAGTGAACTTAAAAAAGAGAATGAAGTTATTTTAGTTTCATCTGGAGCGGTTTCGGCTGGTTATACGGAAGTTAAACTTGAGAGAAACATTATCGCAAATAAGCAAGCCTTGGCTTCTATAGGTCAACCTATACTTATGAGAGAGTATTCAAAAAGGTTTGAAAAATATGATATCAGCGTTGCGCAAGTTTTAGTAACGGCTGTAAATCTAAACACAGACGACGATATACAAAGAGTCAGCAACACTATAAATACTCTGATTGAGAATGGTGTGCTACCTATAGTCAATGAGAATGATGCAACATCCACAGATGAACTAGAAGTTGGTGATAACGATCAGCTCTCTGCATTTATAGCTAAAGACTTAAATGCAGATATGTTAATCATACTTTCAGACATTGATGCTTACTATGATCACGATCCTCGTAAAAATGCCAATGCAAAAGTTTTAAAAATTGTCAATGAGATTAGTGAAGAGGAGCTGAGCAGAGATGTCTCTCCAAATAATGTTTTTGCTACAGGCGGTATAGTGACTAAACTAAAGGCTGCATTATATCTACTGAAGTCAAACATTGACACCTATTTAGCAACGGGATTTGATTTAAGGGACGTAAAAGATTTTACGTTAAACGCCACTCATAATGGTGGAACACTTTTTACAAGGAAGTAGAATATGAAAGTCATTTTTATGGGTACTCCCGATTACGCCGAGAAAATATTAGCTCGCTTAATTAACGAAAAAGAGATAGAAGTAGTTGGCGTTTATACACAGCCTGACAAACCAGTGGGTCGTAAAAAAGTAATGACAGCTCCAAGTGTAAAGGTTTTGGCACAAGAACACAATATAGATGTATACCAGCCAAGTAGACTTCGTGATGAAGAAGTTGTTATAGAACTTCAAAAAATCGAGTGCGACTATATAGTAGTGGCCGCTTATGGGCAGATACTTCCTTTAAGTATATTAAATCATGCGCCATGCATCAATCTTCATGCTTCTATTTTACCTCAGTATAGAGGTGCAAGCCCAATACAGCAAACACTCTTAAACAATGACAAGACCACAGGTATTACGGCTATGCTTATGGAAGAGGGACTTGACAGTGGCGAGATATTAAAAATTAGAACTGTTGATGTAGATAAAGATATGATGGTTGAACCACTTTTTAACCTTTTAACACTAACGGCTACAGAGCTAACGGTGGATGTCCTCAATAATTTTTCTTCTTACTTACCTAAAAAACAAGATGAGTCTCAGGCGACACATTGTAAAAAAATATCAAAAGCTGATGGTGAGGTTTCTTTTGAAAATGCAGATGAAATTTATAATAAATATCGTGCATTTACTCCTTGGCCCGGTATTTACTTAAGTAGTGGATTAAAACTAAAAAAAATAGACTTAGAAAATAAGATTGAAAATAGAGATGCTGGAAAAATAATTTCAATTGATAATGACTCTATAGTAGTATCGTGTAGAGTTGGAGCAATTAGAATCTATACAGTTCAGCCTGTTTCTAAAAAAGAGATGGATGTTTTATCTTACATAAATGGTAAAAGAATGACTCTTGAAGACGCTTTATCTTAATAGTGTAAACTCAACACAGCTCTATTTAAAAGAGCTTCTTCTGAATAATAAAGTCTCTTGTCCCTATGCTGTAGTTTCAGATATACAAACTGCAGGTATAGGAAGTAGAGACAATAGCTGGGAAGGATTAAGAGACAATCTTTTTCTTTCGTTCTCGATTTCACTTCTCTCTTTGCCAAAAGATCTCAAATTAGAGTCCTCTTCAATCTACTTTTCATATTTGCTTAAAGAGACATTATCTTCACTTGGTTCTAATGTATGGTTAAAGTGGCCTAATGACTTTTATATAAATGATAAAAAAATTGGTGGAATGATTACAAATGTAGTAGGTGACAATATTGTATGTGGAGTAGGCTTGAATTTGAAAAATGCACCATTGAATTTTGAAGTCTTAGACATTGATACCGACAAATTAGTAATAGTAGAAAAGTATTTTCAAAATATTGAAAAAAAAGTTTTATGGAAGCAGGTTTTTAGTAAATATAAGTTAGAATTCCACCTTAATCAAAATTTCAGTACACATATAAAAAATAAAAAAGTCAATTTAAGTGAAGCTATCTTGGAAAATGATGGTAGTTTAAATATAAATGGTCAGAGGATATATAGTCTAAGATGAGCGAAGTAATAGTAATTGCAAACCAAAAAGGTGGAGTAGGGAAGACTACTACTGCTGTTAACTTAGCTGCTTCACTTGCTGTTGCAGAAAAAAAAGTACTTTTAATTGATTCTGATCCACAAGCTAATGCAACAACCTCTTTGGGTTTTCACAGAAATGATTATGAGTTCAATATTTATCA
>JAYEHI010000020.1:0-17537 GCA_034659455.1 Campylobacterota bacterium
ATGCGGTGGTAGTTCAGTTGGTTAGAATACCTGCCTGTCACGCAGGGGGTCGCGAGTTCGAGTCTCGTCCACCGCGCCATGTTTTTGTTTATTTGCACTGAAGCTTAAAGCTCACGTACTTAATGTACGCTTCACTTTAATCTTAAGCACAACTAAATCAAAAAACAATTTTTTAGTTTAGATGGGCGCTTAGCTCAGTTGGTAGAGCGCTACCCTTACAAGGTAGATGTCACTGGTTCGAGTCCAGTAGTGCCCACCATTGATTTACAAACCTTTTGTTTATGAAAGAAAGTGACCCTTTCGTCTAGTGGCCAAGGACACTATCACTTCATGGTAGGAACAGAGGTTCAAATCCTTTAGGGGTCGCCAAATTTTGGTGTTAATTTTTTAGAGTAATTTCTAAAATTTATGATTTTTTCTTTAGTTTAGGAAAGAGTGATTGAGGTATACTTCAGTATCCGAAAGAACGAAAGACAACAAATAAAGTAAAAAGCATTATTTTAGGGCGTTTAGCTCAGTTGGTAGAGCGCTACCCTTACAAGGTAGATGTCACTGGTTCGAGTCCAGTAATGCCCACCATATTTTGTTTATTTGCACTTCAGCTTGAAACTCACATACAATAGTATGCTTTGCTTCAAACTTCAGCACAACTAAATCAAAATACAAGTTTTTTAATTAAAACGAAACTTTTATATGCGCGGTGGTAGTTCAGTTGGTTAGAATACCTGCCTGTCACGCAGGGGGTCGCGAGTTCGAGTCTCGTCCACCGCGCCACTTCTTTTTGATTATTTGCACTCCAAAATCAGACTCACATACTTAATGTATGCTTCGCCTAATTTTAAAGCACAACTAATTCAAAAATAAGAAACTTCTTAGTCTTTGAAAAGACTATTTTTGCTGACATAGCTCAGTTGGCTAGAGCAGTTGATTTGTAATCAACAGGCCCGGGGTTCAAATCCTCGTGTCAGCACCATTTAAACACCTATGCGGGTGTAACTCAGTGGCTAGAGTTCCTGCCTTCCAAGCAGGCTGTCGAGGGTTCGAATCCCTTCACCCGCTCCACCCTTAAACAATCCCATTTAATACCTCTTCATCTTCTATTCTAGAGTACGGATTTTGTTTTATTTCATTTAAAATTTGAACAAGTCTATTGTAAACAATTGTAGATGTTTTTGACGTGTCAAATGTGTCAATAGCTATGGACGAACTTGCATCGTTAAAATGTTTATCAAGGTGGTAGATAAGATTTTGAGACGCTTTAAATGCATCGTTATGCGAGGTAAATGCAAAATGAATAAAATAGTGATTTTTATCTATTGGCATAAATTGGTCTGAAATTCTTACAAACTTTCCAAGTTCCTCGATACTCAACTCTTTTTCATGATATAGATAAGCAAAGGTGGCATCGACATCATATCTTGTAGCCGTATAGTAAGCTTTGTTTATGGAAACCTTCATTCTATTGAAAATATTTTTATTCATATTTAATGTCCTAATTAGTAATATTTTTTTAGAGAAAGCTTTTTGTCCCTCTACTGTCATACATATCTTTATATCGAAAGGTGATGAGGTTTTGCATAATGGCAAAGAGGATTATAAAGTTAAGAAAGCTACTCCCTCCATAACTAAACATAGGTAGAGGAACACCAACTACTGGTGCATAGCCTATGGTCATAGAGATGTTTACTCCCATGTATATAAATATCATAAGTGATATCGCCACGGAGACAACTTTTATATAGTAGTCTTTGTTAAAAACGCCAAGACTAAAGAGGTGAAGTATAAGAACAGCATAGAGTGTTATAAGCGCTAAGGCACCTAAAAAACCTGTACGCTCTACTACAAAAGCAAAGATGAAATCACTTGTGGCGATCGGCAAAAACTTCATCTGCGTTTGAGTTGCATCCTCTTTATCTTTACCTGTCCACCCACCAGAGCCAATGGCTATGACGGATTGCTGGACGTGATAAGATGGTTTTTCACTTAAAAAATCGTTGATTCTTACTTTTTGGTAGTCGTGGAGTATAAACTTGTAAGATATGGGTATGAGAAGTATCGCTCCAATGACAATGGTAGCAACTATTTTCCAGTAAATACCCACAAAAAACAGAACACCATAACCGATGATGAGAAGAACTAAAGCGGTTCCTAAATCAGGCTCTTTTGCTATAAGAAAAAAAGGAAGCAGTATGTAAAAGCTGAGTATTAAAAAATCTTTTATTCTGTAGCCATGGATAGGAGGAGGGTTTTTATGTATAAGATATGCAAGCATAAGTATAAGTGCTGGTTTCACGAACTCTGATGGTTGAATAGTGGCGTTTATGAAAGGTATCTCTATCCAGCGTTGTGCGCCAAGACGAGCATGACCAAAAAACTCTACACCAAGAAGCAGAGCTATACTCCCCCAGTAGAGAAAAGGAATAAGCCACGACATCCTTCTTATAGGAAGTAAAAAAACTCCTAGAAATGTTAGAAATGCCACACCAACATAAGCAGTCTGCTTCTGCGCAAGTGCTGGTACAACTTCTCCAATAAGCCAATGTGAAGTTATGATCAAAGGAATGATAAGAATGATAGAAAAAAAGTCAAATTGTGATAAAATACGCTTATCAAATCTCCACAAGATTACATCTCCAAAATAAAATTAAAAGATTGTATCATAAAGGGTCTAAATAATCATGAAAATAGAAGAATATATATGCGAAAATCCAGAGCGCCTAGATACATTTTTATCAACTAAAATAGGGCAAACTCGCTCACAAATAGCTCAGCTCATTAAACAAGAGTGTGTAACCATAGCGGGTAAGAAAGTGGCTCGTCCAGGAGTAAAGCTAAAAGAGAATCAAACTGTGAAAGTAGAGTTTCCAATGGCTCAACAAGTTGAGCCGCTGGAAGTTGATTTTGATGTAGAGGTTCTTTATGAGGACGATGATTTATTAGTTATAAATAAACCAAGTGGAGTTACAGTTCACCCAGCGCCTAGCGTGAAGGATGCGACTTTAGTTGATTGGCTAAGACATAAAGGTGTAAGACTATCAACCATTAGCGGGGAAGAGAGAAACGGTATTGTTCACCGCCTTGATAAAGGAACCAGTGGAACTATGGTCGTAGCAAAAAATAATGATGCTCATGAGTTTTTATCTGCTCAGTTAAAAGATAAGAGTATGGGTCGTTACTACATCGCAGTTTTGACACCACCTCTCAAAGATGACATCACTGTTATAGAGGGCAATATCGGTCGTAGCGCGCATAATCGTCTCAAGATGTCTTGTGGTCTAGAACACTCAAAGTATGCAAAGACGATGTTTAAGCAGTTAGCTCTGAGTAGTGATGAAAAAAACCAACTAGTCGCTTGTAAACTTTTTACAGGACGTACACATCAAATTCGTGTTCATTTAGAGACTCAAAACCGTCATATACTGGGTGATCACATCTATGGTTTAAGCCCTAAAGTAGAGAAATCGGAACGAATTTTGCTACATGCTTATATGATTTATTTCATTCATCCGACAACAAAAGAGAAGATGTTCTTTCAAGCGGACTTTGATGAGTATATGAAAAATATGATTGATAAAAAATTTAATATGGAGAGTTTAAATGAAGTTCTGGACACTAACTATATCATGGACAGTTTTACTACTGATTCTTAGTGCTTGTGGAGCAAAACCCACACCTAAGGCGGAGACTAAAATAGACAATACTCTTCCAATCGTAGAGCTGACTAAAAGTGGGTTAATGGTTGGTATGAAAAGTATTGCATTTGAGTGGAATAGTATAAAAGATCAGAGAGTAAAAGGGGTTTATGTTTATAAAAAATCTCCTAGTACGGATGAAAAGCCAAGTGAACTTCTGTTTTATAAGAGCATAGATAGTAGATTTAAAACACACTTTGTAGATAATGATGTAGAGCCAGACACTCATTATACATATGCTTTTCAAACTTTTAGTGATAGTGCGGATGGAAGAAAGGGCAAAACGGTTGTAGCAAATACACTACCTGTTTTACAATCCGTCTCATGGATTCATAGTATCACGGGAATGCCAAGAGTTGCAAAAATCATCTGGAGACCTCATACGAATGAAAAAGTAAAACATTATATAGTCGAGCGAAAAACTTTAGAAGATGAAAAATGGGACAAGATTTCACTGGTTGAGGGACGTTTGAGTGCGGAGTATATCGATGAAGGACTTAAAGATAACTACGTGTACAAGTATCGTGTTCGCGTTGTTACTTATGATGATATCGAGTCTACACCATCGCAGATAGTTAAGGTGATTACTAAAGCACTTCCTGTAGGTATCAAAAATATTCAAACGACAAAAAATTTACCACATCGCATAGATCTAAGCTGGGATAAGACAGCTCAAAAAGATTTTTCACGCTATTATCTTTATCGATCTGCTAGGATTGATGGGAACTATGAGTTGATAGCTAAGTTGTATAACAATAAGTTTAGTGATAAGATAGATGAAGATGGGAGAAGTTATTTCTACAGAGTAAGCAGCGTTGACAAAGATGGATTAGAGAGCGAACATGCTAAGAACTCTATTCAAGGCATGACGCTAAGTCGACCAGAAGCACCAGCAATAGTTGAGGCGAAAAACTATGGAAAAACGATAGAAATTTACTGGAGTAAAGTAGACCCACGTTCAGAATCTTATGTCGTGACAAAGGTGCATAAAAAAGGTTGGTTCAAAGAGACTACCAAGGAATACAAAAATATCAAATCAAATAAGTTTGTTGATAGTGAAATAGAACCCGATAGTACTTATACATACTATGTTCAAAGTTTAGATAAAAACGGCATAATATCAAAAGAGAGTGTAGAAGTGAAGATAATAACACCGGAGTCAAGAGAGATACAAAGAGCTCCAGAACCCACAAAAGTGAAAACTAAAGAGCTAATCTCAACACCTGTAGTTGAGAGTAGCGAGGATGTGATAGCCGCACCCCAAGATTTAGATTTGAGTGGACTCTAATGCCTCATTTACATATAAAAGAGTTTAAAAACATAGAGTATCCCTCAACTTATAATGAAGTGGCATTTAACTTTATTGCTCAAAATGATAACAATGAAAATGAGCAGATGATTTCTGTAAGTGTTGAGGGTGAGGAGTTCTTTTTGTTAGTCAAACAAGAAGAGGGACGAAACCTTCTAAAGACCGACAAGCTAACACGTCCAGCTTCCATATACAATGTTCACCGTGCGTTAAATGCTTATGCAGATGCAGCTAAGTTAGAGGTTATCGCTTCAAATGTTTTAAGTGGAGTGAAAAATGAGCACTTAGAAAAAGTGACAGCACTCAAGAAAATAGACTATTTTGCCTCAGATTTTCCAATGGATAGAGAAGTGCATATAGAGGTTGGTTTTGGTTCTGGTCGTCACCTACTGCATCAAGCAGCAAACAATCCAGATGTTTTATTTATAGGCATAGAGATTCATCGTCCGTCAATTGAGCAGGTCTTAAAGCAAGTTGCGATTCAAAATCTAGATAACCTTCTAGTGCTTGATTATGATGCTAGACTTTTTATGGAGTTGGTTCCCTCAAATATAGTTGGAAAAGTATATGTGCACTTTCCTGTTCCTTGGGATAAAAAACCACATAGAAGAGTTATATCTACCTCTTTTATAGAAGAGTCTCGTCGCGTTTTAAAAGTTGATGGCCGCCTAGAACTTAGAACAGATAGTGAAAATTATTATGCTTACTCTTATGAGACGTTTATTAACTTTAACAAAACAGTTTTACATATTAACAAAAATAAAGATATTGCAGTAGTTTCTAAGTATGAAGATAGATGGCGCAAGATGGAAAAAAATATCTATGATGTTACTATGATAAATGAAGAAGATTCTGAAGTTCTAAGCATAGAAGGCAACTTTGAATTTTCAAAATCAAAACCATCATTTGATAAACTACTTAAGCTTCATAAAACTACAGAGCGATTTGACGATGGATTTATTCATTTTGAGCGTGTTTTCACTTTAGATGATGGTGTAATGATTAGACTCTCTATGGGAAGCTTTGATAGACCAGAACATCTCTATCTGATTATTAAAGAAGATAGTATCTCTTATTATCCTGATTTACCACTGAAGTCTCGTAGTAATTTAAAAGCACATGTTTTTTTAGACAAGGTATTAAATGGATAAAGTAATAGTTGCACAAAACTTATCACTCTCTTACTCTAAAGATGAAACAATCATAAATAAAGTAAGCTTTTCAATAGATTCCGGTAGTTTTGTTTTTATAACAGGGGCGAGCGGAAGTGGTAAATCAACACTTCTAAAATCTTTATATGGAGCATTGAAACCTCTTGAGGGTTCTCTTGTTGTTGCTGGAGTGGAACTAAAAGGCGTAACGAAGTCCAAACTCAATCTTTTAAGAAAACATACGGGTATAGTTTTTCAAGACTATAAGCTTGTAAAAGAGTGGACGATAGAGAAAAATATCATGCTACCTCTTATAATCAGTGGCTACGATAAGTCTGTAACTCAAAATCAAGTAGACTCGCTTTTAAAACATGTAAGACTAAAACATCAGTCTGGAAAGTACCCTAAAGAGTTAAGTGGTGGAGAACAGCAACGAGTCGCAATGGCAAGAGCACTCTCTCATAATCCAGTACTTATATTAGCCGATGAGCCAACGGGAAATCTTGATGATTACTCTTCTCAACTCATATGGAATCTTTTAGAGGGTGCAAACAATCAGTTGAATTCCACTGTAATAGTTGTAACCCACCACATTCCCGAAACTATGAATATAGACTATAAACATTTTCATATTGAGTATGGGAGTATTCATGAAGTCTCTTAAAAACCATCTTTCTTTAGTTGTTGCACTACTAAGCATTCTTTTCTCATTGCAATCTTTTATCATTGTCGATAGAGCTATAGAGGCATATAAAGAGAACTTGGCGAGTCACTACTCCTTAGTTGTAGTGAGTAAAAAGATTCTTAATGAAAAGATACTCATAGGAAAAAATCCACTTCTTAAAGAGATGAGTCCTCTCTCTCCTGATAGTGTGATAAAGAAGCTAAACTCTGGTATAGAGAAGAAAAATTTAGAGTTACTGAAGCTCTCTCTACCAAAGTTTTACAAGGTTAAACTAAGTCACTATCCATCTCCATCGGAGATAAATAACTTAACCAAAGATCTTTTAAAAAACTCCTCTATCATAAAAGTAGAGACTTTTTCAAAAAGTCACGACACCACTTATAAACTACTGCTTCTCTTTAAAACGGTTATCTCCGTTTTTGCTTTGAGTGTTGCTATCGTTACAATCTTACTTATCTCCAAAGAGCTGAAAATATGGCAGTTTAAACATAATGAACGCATGAGTATTATGGCTCTTTTTGGTGCTCCGACATGGTTGCGTTCTGCAGTTTTATTTAGACTCTCAATCGTAGACGCTCTTGTCGCTAGTGCCTTAGCATTTGTACTTTTTTCATATGTAACTGCTACAGACTGGGTGAGCAAAGAGTTTCAAAACATAGGTATAGAGATAGTATTGTTTGACCCTCTAGCTGATTTTGCTCTGCTGTTGGCAGTCTCCGTCACCTTATCAACACTTCTTGCAAGTTTCATTGTTCTTTGGCATAAAGAAGAGGTATGATGCATTTTATTGTTTTACTACTTACTCTTACGACTCTTTTGTTTGGAGTGGGAAACACGGATAAGGAGATTAGTAAAACAAGTTCTAAAATCAGTTTAAACTCTAAAAACTATTCAAAAATAAATAAAAAAATGGCAAAGACCGCAAAAGAGATTTTGAAACAGAAACGTGAATTAACTAAGCAAAATAGATATCTGAAAGATTTAAAAGCTGAACTAGCACTTAAAGAGTTAAGTTATAAAGATAATATATCAAAGCTCAAGCGTATGAAAAAATTACAAAAAAAGGTAAAAGGCAAGCAGGAGACGATAGAGGAAAAACTTACCTTGGTTATTGCAAAGAGTGTTTCTCTCTCACTTATCTTAGAGGAAGACTTTTCTAAAAATGAGGACTCTTTAATGGAGGTGGAAGTTTTAAAGGTGATGCTAGAAAAAGAGAAGATTAAAGCTAAAGAGCTAAGCAACAAGTTTGTATCTAATACAAAAGAGATAGATTCATTAAATCAACAGGCAAGCAGCTTGGAAGTGGCGATATCAAACATAGATCAAAAACGTAAAAAAGTTTTAAAAACACAGGCTGATAATAAAAAAGCACTCACTAAACTAACAAAAGCAAAAAAATCTTACAAGAAAGAGTTGCAAGCGCTTCTTAAAAGGCAAAATAGCCTCAAAAATACACTTGCAAAGCTTAACATTGTAAAAGTTGATCAGATAAAAAAAGCAAAAATAGAAGCTGAGCGAAAAAAAGCCTTTAAGAAGAAAAAAATTGAACTTGACAAAAACCTCCCAAAAGTAAAAAAACATGGTAGCTCCTATCAGGCACTAAAAACAAGAAAATATAGAGGAAAGAAAACAATAGCACCACTTGATAGTTATACTATTACAAAAAAATACGGAACCTATACAGACCCGATATACGGAATTAAAATTTTTAACGAGTCGATCTCCTTAAAACCTAAAAAAGCTAATGCAAAAGTAAAAACGGTCTTTAATGGTAAAGTAGTTTATGCAGATAAAACGGCAGTTTTAGATAATGTGGTCATTGTAGAGCACCATAATGGGTTACACACTATTTATGCAAACCTATCACAAATTAGTCCAAATATTAAAACAGGTAAAAAAATAAAAAGGGGCTATACGATAGGACGAGTTAAGGATGAGCTTGTCTTTGAAGTAACACAAAAATCTGATCATATTAATCCTATCCGTTTATTCAAATAATATTAATTTTTATATAAAATTATTTACGCTATAATAGTTCACTAAATATAACTTATGTGGTGATGGTATGAAAATGATGAAGCGCTCTAAATCTTTTGGGTCTCAAGTAGTGGATATAAAAGAGTATCTTCATGTTCCTAATGGTTATGAATACATCGCCTACACTCTTTATTTTGTGCTTATTCCTTATATTGCGGGAAGTATCTTTCTGTTTTTTGCAGTAGCAAGGTCTAATTTTAATAACTTTAAACTTCTTAACGATGCAGCTTATTTTATCGTTTGGCTTATAGGTTACGAAATAGTTGCTACTTTAATGTTGCTCTATATCCTTTCACTATTTCTGAGATATGATGAGGACGAAGATTAAATATAGTCATTTTTTGATATAATTTCGAAAAATCAAAACAGAGTAATTTATGAACTTTATACAAACTCGTGGATACGACGAAACAAAACCTAAAACTGTAACATTCTCACAAGCTATTTTAGCTCCTATCGCTTCTTTTGGTGGACTCTATGTACCCCAGACTCTTCCTGAACTTGGTGAAGAGTTTTTAACTAAGCATCTCAACTCTTCATATAAAACACTTGCAAAAGATATGTTAAATCGTTTTGAGATTGACATTGACTCAGAAGTCATTGATGAGGCATTAGCTCTTTATGATGAGTTTGACGATGCTGCTAATCCAGTACCAGTAGTGAAGATAAAAGACAACTTGTACGTAAGTGAACTCTACCATGGGCCAACACGAGCGTTTAAAGACATGGCGCTACAACCTTTTGGCGTTGTTCTCTCATCTATCGCTCAAAAACGTCAAGAAAATTATCTCATACTTGCTGCTACAAGTGGTGACACTGGTCCAGCCGCATTAGAGACTTTTAAAAACCGTGCTAACGTTCAAGTTGCATGTCTCTACCCAGATGGTGGAACAAGTGATGTTCAGCGTTTACAGATGGTTACAGAAGATGCGGCTAACTTAAAAGTTATCGGGATACATGGCGTTTTTGATGATGCTCAAAATGCACTCAAAAGATTACTTGCAAGTGATGATTTTAAGAAGGCTCTTCAAGAGAAGCATGTCTCTTTATCAGCTGCAAACTCAGTCAACTTTGGTCGTATAATTTTTCAAATTATTTATCATATTCACTCATACTTAGAACTTGTTCGTCAAAACGCTATCACTATGGGTGAAAAAGTTTATCTAAACGTTCCATCTGGAAACTTTGGAAACGCTCTTGGTGGTTACTATGCATCTAAAATGTGCGTTCCTGTTGAAAAGATAATCATCTCTTCAAATGAAAACAACGTTCTTACAAAGCTTATTAAAACTGGTAAATACGACCTAAGAGACTCTGAAGTAGTGGGAACTACTTCACCAGCTATGGATATCTTAAAGTCTTCAAATATTGAGCGTATTTTATTTGATATGTTTGGTGAAATAAGAACTAGAGAACTTATGGAAAGCTTAGAAGAAGAAAACTTTTATGAGCTTACGTCTGAGGAACTCTCTACTCTTCAAAGCTGTTTTGATGCAGATTTCTGTAGTGGTGATGAGGGTAAAAAGTATATAAAAGATACATTTGTTAACGATAATTATCTAATGGATCCTCATACTGCTACATGTCTGAAGTCTTATGAGACATGCTCAAATCCAGCTATAAAAACTATTGCTTATTCAACTGCCGAGTGGACGAAATTCTCTCCAGTAATAGCAAATGCATTAACGGGCGAAGTAGATGCTGAGGATATAGTAGCTTTAGAGTCTATAGCCAAAGAGGCAAACTTAGAGATTCCAGCTATGGTTAAGGGTCTTTTTTCTAAAAAAATAGCTCAAGATACTATAATAGATAAAGAAGATATAGAAAAAGAGATACTTAAGTTTTTATAGAGTTAAGCAAGTTTAGGCTTATCTCTATATCAAAACTCTCAACGGCACTTAAGAGTTTTTCACTTAACTCTTGTGCTGCTTTATTATCTGTGCAGCACTCTTGAAGTGCGATAGCAAACTTCTCTATAGCTTCCATAT
Source organism: Campylobacterota bacterium (assembly GCA_034659455.1). Taxonomy (GTDB): domain Bacteria; phylum Campylobacterota; class Campylobacteria; order Campylobacterales; family Sulfurimonadaceae; genus Sulfurimonas. The sequence continues at coordinate 10,863 of JAYEHI010000020.1, forward strand.
TTCCACTGTTTTTCGCCTCGTCAAGTTTTTCTTTTAGTGATGGAGTGTTAAGAGAAGATAGTGTAATGTCAGCATTATCTACTATTTGTGTTTCTTTATCTACGACATTGCATTTTATATATTTACACATTGAGGTTACAAGCGAGTTATACTCAAGTGGTTTTAGATTAAAGTCATCGAAAATTTTATTTTTTGGATCAGTATGTGTATTGATAACAGAAGCTGTAATCGCAATCACTGGAACATCATATAGTTGCTTTATAAGTTTTGTAGCTTCATATCCATCCATAATGGGCATTTTGATATCCATTAAAATGAGGTCAAATTTTTTCTTACGACACTTGTTAAGTGCTTCTTGACCATTTATTGCCTCCGTTATTACAAGAGGTGTCTCTTTGAGATACTGAAGCAATAGAGTCCTGTTTAAGTCTATATCATCAACTATCAATATATTTGACGCTTCAAAGCTGATATCTTTTGACGTCATCATAGCATGATTGACACTTTGGTCTCTGCTGATATGTACATCTTTCATTTTTACAATAAACTTAGAGCCTTTGTCTAGTTGACTCTCTATTTTTATGGAGGCATTCATTAAGGCTAAAAGTTTTGTAACTATGGTGAGTCCTAGACCTGTACCTCCATAGAGTTTACTGTTTTGATAGCGCTGTTGTCTAAATGCTTCAAAAATTATTTTTTGATCCTCATCACTCACACCAATTCCGCTATCTTCAACTACTATATTTAAGTCTATTTCATCCTCTAGTTTTGTTTTAGTCGCGCTTATTGTAATTTTCACATAGCCCTCGTGAGTAAACTTTAAAGCGTTGCTTATAAGATTAAAAAGCACTTGACGAAGTCTTGTCTCATCGAGAAGAAGTGCACTGGGTATGTCACTCTGAATCTGAGTAATAAACTCTATATTTTTTGCTTTAGCTCGTAGTGAAAAGACGCTATTTAATTCATTGAGAATGTTATGAATGCTAATTAGTTCATTGTTTATCTCTATTTTTCCCGCTTCAACTTTAGAGAGGTCAAGTATATCGTTGATGAGAGTGAGTAGGAGTTTGGAGCTATCTTGTATGGATGTGACATAGTTTCCACTTACAGAGTCAAGACTCTGCTTGTTTAGTAGATCCGTAAAACCAATGATGGCATTCATAGGTGTGCGAATCTCATGACTCATATTTGCTAAAAACTCGGACTTCATACTATTGGCTTTGTCTGCTTCTTCTTTGGCTACAAGTAGCTCTTGTGTTCTTATTTTTACCATAGACTCTAAATTTTTATTTACAGAGTCGAGTGCATTTTTTGAGTTTATTAGTTCAAAAGAGTCTTTTTGTATAACCGCTATGAGCTTTAAGAGAACGAACCATTCAAAAACTACAAACGCAGCATGAAGTAGGACAATATCTAAACCGCATCCATAGTTAAAAACGACAATAGGCACATCGTTAATGGTTACGTTGTACTCTTGAAGATAGTTGAAGATGAGATGATGAATCGTAACAAATATCGCTGCAATAGTCATAGGGATGATATCTTTGTATATGATGAGAAATGCTAAGAGAACAAATATATAAAAGTGCATCTCTATTCTTCCAGCGCTCTGCTGTATGAGAATGACTGAAAAACTTAAAAGAGCAATGGCAGAGATATTTCTAAACGCCAAAGTACCTTTTAAAAAGTGATAAGAGATAGCCGTGAGAGTAAAAAGTGCTAAGCCACTGATAAAACCAAAGAGCATAGAGTTATAAAGTAGTTGACCGACTAAGGTGACTATTAACCACTGCCAAGCAATAAGTTTTAATATAAAGATATCTTTATTTACAAAGCTAGTGTTTATGTGTTGTATATATTCTAAATTTTTAAGATAAAAGTTATTCATAAGTTTTCCTCGTTATTTCTTCTATATCTAACTCAATTTCATTAAAGCTATAAGGGTATGATGTATAAATATGTTTTAATACTTTCGTCTCATCCCTTTTTTTATTTAGGATGTATATGTTTGTTGTATGATCGTACTCATACTCATCGAAAAGTGCTTTAGAGAAGTAAACATTAAACGCTTTAGTATACTCTCTGAGTTCTTGTCTGTTGAGATAGACTCCTATAGATTCTTTATGAAAAGATTTAGCGAACCTATCTGGTAGATCTTTCTCATGTGGTTGGGATATATCTAAAAATCTAATCTGTATCTTATCTCTATTTTGAGAGTTTTTGTACCATGACGCTATTTTTTTTAGTCTTGGAGTACATACGTCAATGCATCCGGAGTATCCAAAAAATACCAACTCTATGCTTTTGTTAGCATCTAAAACCTTATCTAAATTAAGTTTTTGGTTTAGAGTAAAAGAGGAGACATCTGTTCTCACAAAAGAGGGTGCAATGGTAATAAGTAGAACTATAATTAAGGAGAGTAGAGTGAGTAGAATCACTATAGTTTTATTATTTATTGTACTTTTCTTTTATGTTCATAACTTCATCAATATTATCAATCATAATATCAACAAGTTTTGGCTCAAAGGCTTTAGAACTCTCTGACTTTAAAAGTGAAATTGTATCCTCAAGAGACCAAGCTTTTTTATAAATTCTTTCACATATAAGAGCGTCAAAAACATCTACAATAGCGACGATTCTCCCCTCTATGGAAATCTCTTCACCTTTTATACCTCTAGGGTAGCCTGAACCATCCCATCTTTCATGATGTTCATGGGCTATGAGGGCAGCTTTTTGTAGTATCTCATGTTCAGAGTTTTTAAAGATGTCGTACCCATATACACTATGGAGTTTAATAGTGTCAAACTCTTCATCTGTGAGTCTACCAGGCTTCAGTAGTATCGAGTCTGGAATAATTACTTTGCCTATGTCATGCATAGGAGAAGCGAGTTTGATGAGTTCTACAGTTTTTTCATCGCAACCATATTTTTTTGCGATTAACTCACCCAGTAAACTGACTCTTTTTATATGTTCTCCTGTCTCACTCGAGCGCATCTCACTCAGTTCGCCAAATGTAAAAAGAATCTCTTTTTGGGAGTTGATGATAGACTCTTGAAGCATTACTTGTTCAGTCGTGTCAGCCTGAACACTCATAAACTCCATTATCTCTCCATTGTGATTAAAAATAGGGAGCATAGTTGTTTCAACAAAGTACGGTGTAGCATCTTTTGTAAGGTTTGCTACGGAACCTTGCCAAGTTTTTTTATCATTGAGCATAGGTTTGATGCTCTCAAAGCAAGTTCTTTGAGAATCTTTTTGAACAAGAGTATCGAGGTGTTTGCCTATAAGTTCACTACGTTCATACTTTGAAACGGTGCAAAACTTATCATTGACATAAGTGATATATCCATTAGTATCCGTCTTCGAGACAAGTAAACCCGCATCCATAGCAGTTTTGTATTGCTCAAGCAGTATATGTGAATCTTCAACTTCATCTTCAAGCTGTTTTTTAGATTCAAAAAGCTCTACATGGGTTTTTACTCTATGCATCAGCTCCAATGCTTGAAATGGCTTTGTGATGTAGTCTGAACCACCATGTTTAAACCCTTTGTTGATACTCTCTTGATTTGCGTTAGCCGATAAGAAGATGATCGGTATTTTACAAAAAACTGGATTTTTTTTGATAATATCAGCTGCTTCATATCCATTCATAATTGGCATATTTATATCAAGAAGCACAAGTGAAAATGAAGTAGTTTTCATTTTTTCAAACCCATCCTCAGCGCTTAACGCAAAGAAAATATTGTAAAGGTTCGTCTCTTTAAGAACGTTTGCGGCAAGCTGTATGTTCTTTGGATTGTCATCTATTATTAAAATGTTTATTTTCAATGTTATTTCTTCTTTTTAAATGTATAAATAAATAGGTTTACAATTTTATCATAACTTTATCCCACAAATATGACTTATAGCTCTTTTGCTCTTTTATATGCTTGTTCAACGGCACTCATACAAGCACTTCTCACATTCCCATCCTCTAGAGCACCATAGCCCGCCGCGGTAGTTCCACCAGGGCTCATAACGCCATCTTTGAGTAGGGCGGGGTGAACATCTTGAATCAACTCTCCAAAACCACCAAAAAGACCTCGCATGATAGCCATGGCATCATCGCGTTTAAGCCCTTGTTTTACCGCTCCATCAGCTAATGCTTCAGCCATAAGAGCGAGATAGGCAGGACCACTTCCAGCAAGTGCTGTTGCGATATCAAGCTCCTTTTCACTGTGGAGCCATCTCGTCGCTCCTATAGCACCGAAAATTTCCTCAGCTTCCTCTATAAAAATCATGTCACCGGTTATAGTTGTCATAGACTTTTGTACTGAAGCTGCAAGGTTTGGCATAGTCCTTACAACTGCATGAGTATTAAAGTTGTCACTGATTTTTTGCAGAGATGTTCCAGCTAGGACCGAGTAGAGCACTCTAGCTGTTCCAAAAAGGTGTGCTCCCACTTCTTCTACATTGGCAGGTTTTACACAGAGTATGATACTCTTGTCTTTGATATCAAAGCCGTTTAGATTGTGTTTTTCACAACTTACACCAAGTCTCTGCTCGAAAATATCTAGTTTATCTAGGCTACGTCCAACTAGTTCTATCTTGTACTTCTCTTTTAAACCTTGAGCGATACTAAACGCCATGTTCCCGTTTCCGATAAATGTGATTGTTTTCATTGAAAGTGCCTTTATATTTTTATGTTATTATAGCACTAATAAAGATGAGGTGAAAAGAATGGAACAATTTTTAAGTGAAGCAAAATCGGCAAGTAGAGTCTTAAGCACATTAAGTGGTAGTGATAAAAATAGAATACTAAAAGAGATGGCAACTGCTTTAAGAGAAAATACAAAAGAGTTAGAAGTAGCAAATGCCAAAGATATGGAAGATGGAAAGAGTAATAACTTGTCTTCTGCACTTATGGATAGACTCTTTTTAGATGAGAGCCGTATAAATGCTATGGCAGTAGCTATAGAAGAGATAGCGGCACTCAAAGAGCCAGTTGGTCGTGTTCTTGATGGCTGGGTAACAGAAGATGGACTCAAAATTGAGAAGGTAAGCATTCCTATCGGTGTAATAGGAATCATCTATGAGTCTCGTCCAAATGTTACTTCTGACACTGCTGCTTTGTGTTTTAAGAGCTCAAATGTATGTGTACTTAAAGGTGGAAAAGAGGCTGAGCACTCAAACCGCGCTATAGCGGAAGTTTTAAAAGATGTTTTAGTGAAAAACGATCTCCCATCATCATTGATATCTCTCATCCCAGACTCTTCTCGTGAGGGTGTAAACAAGCTTATAAAGATGGATAAATATGTCGACTTAATCATCCCTCGTGGTGGAGCTGGACTCATTAAGCATGTAAGTGAAAATGCGACTGTTAGTGTAGTTAAACATGATAAAGGTCAATGCCATACTTATATAGATAAAGACGCGAAAATAGACGATGCTATCGCGATAGCTTTAAATGCCAAGGTCCAACGTCCTGGAGTATGTAACTCTATGGAGACACTACTTGTGGATAGTGCTATAGCCAAAGAGACTCTGCCGAAGTTAAAAGTAGCGTTTGACGCGGCGCACACTGAGCTTAAAGGCTGTGTTAATACTCAAGCGATTATAGAAGTTCCAAACGCTACTGATGAGGATTATGATACTGAATACTTAGCAAATATCCTTAATCTGAAAGTTGTTGATGGCGTTGATGGGGCAATAGAGCATATAGTAGAGTTTGGTTCTGGTCACTCTGAAGCCATCATAACTGAAAATATCTCTTCAGCGGAGAGCTTTTTAAATGCCATAGACGCGGCGGCTGTTTATGTAAACGCCAGTACTCGTTTTACAGATGGTGGAGCTTTTGGTTTTGGTGCAGAGGTGGGTATTAGTACGAACAAACTTCACGCTCGTGGACCGATGGGTATAGAGGGACTTACTACTTATAAGTTCAAGATTTATGGACAGGGGCAAACGAGGTAGATGGCATATTTTCCAGCTTTTATTAAGCTAGACAATCAGAAGATACTATTAGTGGGCGGTGGTTACATTGCTCAAGAAAAACTAGAGAAACTTCTTGATTTTACAAAAGATATCACTCTGATTTCCCTAGATTACACAGATAGTATACTTGGGCTTATCAAAAAACATAAACTTACATATGAGACAAGAGCATACCGGGTAGGGGATATCAAAGATGTGGCTATAGTTATAGTCGCCGTTGATGATTTAGGTCTCCAAGAGCAGATATTTTATGAATCAAAGAACTATAAGTGTCTCTGTAATAGTGTGGACTCTGTAAAGTTTTGTGACTTTATTTTTCCATCTTATCTGAAGCAGGAAGAACTAACTGTTGCAGTCTCAACATCCGGGGCTTCACCTGCATTTGCTAAGTACTTCAGAATGTATCTACAAGAATTAATTCCTGATGGCATTTCTGGATTTTTACAAGAGATGAGAAACTTAAGAGCTTCTATTCCCAAAGGAAAAGAGAGAATGAAAATGCTTGATGAAAAAGCGAAAGAGTATATCTCCTCGTGGAGTAAGAACTAACTCTTTAGTCATTTATACTCTTTAGCCATTTATACTCTTTAGCCATTTATACTCTCAAAGGCTTCACCTATGCTGTTTGCTCTTTTTGCTACATAGAGAAGTATAGCTGCATTGAGCTTAGCAAGAGCATTTAAGTCTGTAGTATCTACATTA
>JAYEHI010000021.1:0-12006 GCA_034659455.1 Campylobacterota bacterium
ATGATACAGTTATCTGCCTTGTCACGAATAACTTCCATCTCGTACTCTTTCCATCCAAGCATTGACTCCATGATTTCTATCTCATTAACAGGAGAGGCTGAAATACCCTCTTGAGCAAGTTTTTTAAACTCTTCCATATTGTAAGCTACGCCAGAGCCGCCACCAGCGAGCGTAAACGAAGCACGAGAGATTACAGGAAAACCGATTTTTTTCACTACTTCAATGGCTTCTTCGACACTGTATGCATTTTCACTTTTTGGTAAATCCATACCGATTTTTTCCATCGCTTCATTAAATGCAGAACGATCTTCACCTTTATGAATAGCTTCAGGAGTTGCACCTAAAAACTCGACTCCCTTTAGCATGCCTTTTTCATACATAGACGTTGCAACGTTAAGAGCTGTTTGACCACCCATAGTTGGTAAAACAGCATCAACATTCTCTTTTTTTATGATTTGAGCAATCACATCTTCTTTTATTGGTTCAATATAAGTTCTATCGGCAAACTCAGGATCAGTCATGATTGTAGCGGGATTAGAGTTGATGAGAACTACGCGATAACCTTGCTCTTTGAGAGTTTTTACGGCTTGAGTTCCTGAGTAGTCAAATTCACAAGCTTGACCGATAACAATCGGACCAGAGCCTATAAGTAAAATAGTATTTATATCGGTGCGTTTTGGCATTTTGTACCTTTTAGAATAATCTTTAAAAATTTAGAGATTATAGCTAAAAGGCACTTAAAATTTAATGAGTTTATCTTCCTTGAACTGCGTTACCCATATCCCACATTGGTAGGAATATCCCAAGAGCAAGCAAGATGACCATAGCGGCAATCATAAAAAGCATAATCGGCTCAATAGCTTCGCTTAAACCATCAATGATGGCATCAAAGCGCATCTTATAATACTCTGCAACTTTTTCAATCATGGCGTCGAGGGTACCACTATCTTCCCCTGCACGAACCATCTGCAAAATCATATTTTCAAAAAGCTCAGTCTCCTCTAGACCCTTGTTGAGAGTTCCACCTTTCTCAACAACAAACCGGACTGATTGAAGTTTTGATTTTAATGGTAGATTGTCAATCATCTCAATGGTAGTGTCAAGAGCTTCAGCGATAGGAATACCAGCACGTACAAGTTCTGAGAAGACAAGTGTAAATCTATTTAGGGTTGAAAACTTTATAATATTTTTAATCAACATAGTTTTAAGCAAGAGCTCATGCCAGCCAAATCTAAACTGTTTATTGTTGTTGATAAAGTACTTAAGAGTCATAACGGCTGCTACAATAGAGGCGATAAGATAAGGACCGTAGTTGGTAAGGAGGTCTGATAGAGTTAAAAGAATTATGGTAGGAAGGGGTAAATTTGCACCAAGCTGTTCAAAAATATCTTTAAACTGAGGTACAACATAACTCAGAAGTATGCTAAACGCCACAGCCATAGCAATCATTACGTTTCGAGGGTAGGCCATCGCTTTTTTAAATTTTGTGATGTTTGCACGGATCTCTTCAAGCATATCGGCAAGGGCATAGAGAGATTCATCAAGGTTACCAGTCTTCTCTCCAAGTTGAACCATTGCAATTGTTAAGTTACCAAGTTCAAAACGAAAATTCTCCATAGCAGCGGAAAATGAGTGTCCCGCATTAATGTCATCAGCAAGTTTAGAGAAAACATGTTTGAGAGCTTCATCATCAGTTGCACTTGCTATTTCACTAAGCGAATCATGAATGGATATACCGGCATTTGTCATAACGGCTAGTTGTCTAATAGAAGCAATTAGGGCATCTTGTTTTATTTTCTTTTTTTTGATGTTTTGTAAAAGATTTGTTTTAAACTTTTTGAACTGCTCATCAAGAGGTTCTTTCCCCTCGACTACTTTAATGATTATTCCATTAAATTTTAGTTTTGCAACGCTTGACGCATCTTTTTTATCTTCTGCATAAAAACCGAACTCTTCTTTTTTACCCTTTGTAAGTACTGTTGCTATAAAGTACATCATCCTTTTGCCACCTTTAATACCTCTTCAATACTTGTAATTCCATCAAGGGCTTTTTGAATTCCATTTTGAAATATATCGATGAAACCATCTTTCTTGGCTTGAGCTAACATAGCGTCTTTACCTGCACCTTTAGCAATCAAAGATGATAACTCTTCGGTAATAGTTAGCACTTCACAAATCATTTCTCGTCCCATATAGCCACTATCACCACACTCTTTACAACCTCTTCCCTTGTAGAGTTTAGCACCTTCTGGAACTGCACCATCTATCTCTTCTAAAACTGAAGCCGATAGCTTATCTTCTACTTTACAATGAACACAGATTTTACGAACAAGTCTTTGTGCTTGAATGGCAACGAGTGCACCTGAGATTAGATAGTGCTCAATACCCATATCCGCCATACGCGGAATGGCACTAATTGAATCATTGGTGTGGAGCGTTGAGATAACCATATGCCCCGTTAGGGCTGCTTTAATTGCAATTTCAAGTGTTTCTTGGTCACGAATCTCTCCAATCATGATTTTATCGGGGTCTTGACGAAGAATAGAGCGCAGAGCGTCTGCGAAGCTAAGTCCCACTTTGGCATTTACTTGAACTTGTTGAATAAGGTTCATTCTGTACTCAACTGGATCCTCAACTGTAATAACCTTGTCCTCAACATTTCTTAGTTCGTTCAGTGCACCGTAGAGTGTTGTCGTTTTACCCGAACCAGTTGGTCCCGTTACGAGAATAATTCCATAGGGAGACTCTAAGCCTTTTAGTAGTTTATGATAACTAACACTATCCATACCTGCATCTTCAAGTCTAACAAGAGCTTTTTCTTTGTCAAGCACACGCATAACTATGGACTCTCCATAAAGAATAGGAAGCGTTGAGATACGAAAATCATATTCACGCGCACCAACAGCAGTAGAGAAACGTCCATCTTGGGGTTTTCTTTTTTCTGCAATATCTAGGTTTGCCAGCAGTTTGAGTCTTGATGCCATCGGTGGATAGATGTTTTTTTCAAATATAAATGATTCAACAAGCTTTCCATCAATTCTAGCTCTAACCACACAGTTTTTCTCTGTAGGTTCGATGTGTATATCACTACCCCTAGCATTGATACATGTTTTTAACACTACATCGATAAGAGAAAGAATGGATGAGGCTTCTTGCTGCTCTTCTATAGAGTTTATGGAGTTAAGTTCATCTTGAACTTTTTTTACCAAATCTTTAACACTATCTTTAAGCGCAATTTTTGTTAAATATGAAGAGATTTGTTTTTGTGTACTGAGGGCAACCTTTAAAATCTTTCTTGGAAAGAGTCTCTGGATGGCTTCTTTTGCATCAATGTTCAAAGGATCGTAAAAAGCCACCGTTACACTCATATCATCTTGGGATATTGGAATGACATTATATTTTTGAAGTTGAGTTAAAGGCACTTTTGCCGTTAGGTGGTAATCCATATCGATAGAGTCTAAATCGACAAACATAAGATCAAGCTCGAGTGCCAGTTTCTCTAAGATGGCTTTTTCGTAGATGTAATCATAGTTGTCAATAATTGATAAGTCGTAAACGCCATCTCTAACGTTTTGAACAATAAAACGGATTAATCTATCCATAGTCATAAAACCAGAGAGTGTAATGTCTCTAAGAATTAAGTTTTCGTCTATTCCCTTCGCTAGTAGTCTATCTACTTGACCTTTCATTATAGAACCGTTAGCTAGCAAGTCCGTTGTTATTCTATCCACAGTAGCTCCTACCAGTATACATGGCGTTTTATAGTTATTGTATCATAAAATTCTTCTATTATAATCTTATCGAGTTTGTAATCTCTGGAAATATAGAGTTTGTATGTGAGTTTATCGTCATCAGGATCTTCTAAGAGATAAAACTGGCGTTTATCATGTTTACCAATTTTAGAATATAAGTCAAACACTTTAGAGAGAACATAATCAGTAGTTGGAAGATTAAACTCACTAAGATCATAGTTGTCTAATAGCGCATGATAAAGTAGTTTTTTCTGCATTAATATAACGGCAAAGTATGCAGAGTTTGCACGAGACTCTTTTGAGACCTTTAGCAGTGCTGCTGGTACGGCCAATCTATCTATATAGTCAGAGTTAAGACAAGAAAAAGCGTATAGGGAGATGAACTCTTCATCTTTATTGTTTCTTTTAAAGTTATCAAAACCCATACTACAAACTTCTTCAAACTTTTTGTTTTGATATAAGTTGAACATTTTTTGTTTGATATCTGCATATAAAGAGAGAGTTAAAAAAAGAATTAATACTATTTTCATTGAAACTTTCCTGATTCGATTTCATCTAATAAAATTGCTGCCCTATTAGAGTTTGATTGTTTCGTGTACTCTTTAAGCATTTTGATTGCCTTTTGTTTTTTCCCAAGTTTAACAAGGGATTTTGCAAAAATAATCCAACTTGATTCTATATTTTTATTTATTTTGTTTGTTATTAAAGCATAGTTGTAAGCTTGTCTATAGTTTTCAAGTTCATAGTATTTTTTTGCAACAAAAAGACTGAGTGCTGGGTTGTTGTTTTTCTTAAAACGTTTGATTATGTCATAAATGTCATTTTCAGTATTTTGTCTTTTTATATTGACTTTTTGTTGACTCTTTTCATCTTCTAATACTATCGCAACTGCTTTGGGTTTAAGCTCTTTTTTTACAACTGGAGTGCTTTTTGCATAAGGTTTAATATTGTCATTAGTATGCTCACTAGCGGGTTCATTTATATATTCAGGATTGGCGGAGTTCTTCATTCTCTTCATAAAGTCTAAAGATGGAGACAGTATTACTTTTTTAGACGCTTCAGGTTCTCTATTTTTAAGCACTTCTATTTTCACTTCAGGTTTTGTCGGAGTGGTTTGTACTTTATTTGTTTCTTCAGCACTTATCAGAGGTTGTTGCTTCATTAGGGCTATTTCATTATTTTTAATAGCAGGTACTTCTTTATTTGTTAAGAAGAGAATGGCTAAAGTAGTGATAACTGATAGACTAAGAACTATAGTAACATGTGGGATATAGGATTTTATCTTATACTTTAACCAACGTCTTTCTAATTCTCTAAGATTAAGCATCTATAAGACCTGTGTGTATCGCAGCCATCTCTATGGCTTTGGTAGATACTTGATTGGCATTCATTGCTGAGAGTTGCTGGTTTGTCTCATAAATAGCATAAATATCAAAAAGAGTATAGAGAAGCTTATTTGTATCTCTGTAGTTTCCATGTGTCAGTTTGTATATTTTGTTAACAGAAGAAGTTGTAAACATATTTGCACTATCAAAGCAGTTTGCTTTCATAAGTTTTTTTTGAATGTATATTTTTAGTTCACTACTTGAAGCATTTTCAAGTTCAATACTCTCCCAGATTCTTGTTTGAAAATGCTCCTTTGCAATTAGGTCTTCTTTTTCTGTTTTGTGGAGGGTAATTACAAATTTTACAGTTCTTGTGTCTGAAAGGAGGCGTATCTTCTCCATAAGGTTTTCAGAGTAGAGCTGTGCCTCATCTAAGAGCACCACTGGAACGTCTTTCTCTTTTTTTTGTTCAACAGCTTTCATAAACTGTGTAAAATTTAATTGACCACTATATTTTATTTGAAATATGTCTTGTGCAAGTGTTTTGTAAAACTCACTTTCATCCAGTATTGGTGTTTTGTAGAGATAAACTTCTTTTGTTGCAGAGAGGTCTTGATATAGCTTGTTTAAAAACATACTTTTACCAGTGCCTGGCTTTCCAAAAAGAAGAATCATTTTGAGGGGCTTCTTTATAGAGTCTTTCAATGATTGGTAAATTGTCGAAACTCTGTCAAGCTGAACATAATCATTAGCATTAACAATATCTAAAAAAACATCTTTAGAATTTACGAAGATACTGTTCATATACTAGTTAGTCCTCTTCATTTTCAATTTGAATTTTACTTGGTGCTTTTATACCCACTTTGTGTGAGTTTTCAATAGTTAGGGCATTTGTTTGTTGGGTATTTGAGAGTCTCTCTTTCATTAACATATCATCAGTCATGCCCTCGTACCCTAAGTCTGCAAGTGAAACATCATTTCTCTCTTTATGAATAATATGCGGCTCTATTATTATAACTAACTCTTCAACTACTCTTGTTTTTTCTTCATATTTAAAGAGATAACTAATCACGGGGATATCACCTAAAATTGGAACCTTATTTGATTCAAGCGTATTTTTGGTATTTATTAAGCCACCTAGTACGATACGGTTTCCATCTTTAACTGTGACAACTGAAGATAACTGACGACGATTTAAATCTGGCGGCATATCTCTATTGCTATTGTCCTCAGATGAGATGTCACTCGTAGTCTCAGAAAGGGAAGGGTTAATTTTAAGTGTAATGGTACTGTCATCAGAGATTTCAGGAGTGATTGTTAGGAGTACACCAGCAAAAACGGACTGAACATTCTCGTTTGCACTCTGTGCTCCAGCTCCAGCTCCACCAGCTAGCGTCTCGGTACTTGTAAGTTTATAAAAGTACTCAGTACCTGCTGTAATAAGCGCTGGCTGGTTATTGAGAGTAAGAACTTTTGGGTTTGAGATAGAGTTGACATTTCCTTGAGTTTGGAGAAATTTAATAACTTCATTGAGTTTAGCTTGTCCTTTAATATTGATAATACTTGCAACATCACTAAACGCATCTGAAGCAGCTGTAATAATGGAACCTGAATCCTGATCAAATTCAGATACATTTTTAGCATCAATCGTATTGATTGAAACATCAAGGTTTTGTAGTGCATAGAGCTGTTTCCAATCAATTCCTGTTGTTTTTCCTTCACTCATGGTAACGGAAAGAAGTTGTACATCAATAAGAACTTGAAGTTGTACCTTGTCTTGTAGCTTTTTTAAGTACGCTTCAAAACGAGTCATCTGCTTAGCTGTTGCTGTAACGGTAATTAAACCTGCATTTTTATTTATAAGAGGAGCAACCGCCTTGTAAGAGTCATGAGGACGGTTAAGTACGTTTTGTAGCTCTAAGTCAAGCTCCTCCCAAAATTTAACTTCATCGCTACTCTCAATTTTAATACCAGTTTCTGCATTTGAGTTTCCACCAGAATTAGCTCCAGCACCTCCACCAGAGCCACCTCCAGCACTTACTCCACCTTGGGTTGCTGAATTTGAACTTAAGGTTACATCTGTACTCCCAGTGCTTTTCCTTTGAGAAAGTATATAATCTATTTCAAACACTTTTGTCGTTAAGTAAGAGATTTTAAGTAGGTTGTTCTCTAGTGAATATGAGAGATTGTTCTCTAGTAGAATAATATCAAGAACTTCATCAATGGTTAAGTTTTTTAAGTTTGTTTTGTTGAGTGATGTCTTGAGAAATTTTTCAGCATTAGGATCGGTAACGATTATACTAAAACCACACTCATCGCTCAGTTGATCAATAAAGTCGATGATTTTCGTATCTTTTGCCGAGCTTATGCTAAAAAGTTCATACGAACAGTCTGCAAAACTACTTGTGCTAAGAAGTAGTGCTAATAGTGTCGAATATATTGAAGGTTTGATTGATTTCATTTTTTAATCCTACTTATTTTTTAAATTTTAATCTGTTATTACTCATAGTAGATAATAATAACTCTTTTTTGTTTTTTCTTAAAAGAACGCTTTGAGGAGAGATTTCGACTATTTTGTAGCCATTAACCATATCTTCAAGTTTATACCATTCTCCGCTAATCATAGCACTATTGTTCATGATTAGATTAAGCGTTAAAATTTTATTTACATTTTTAACTTTGATGGTTTTTGAATTAGTGGATGCGACAGTGGTTTTAGCAATAGGAGTATTTTTAGATATTTTTTCCTTTTCATTTCTGTTTTTTGGCAAAAAGATAAATGGATCTTTTATTTTAGAAATATCTCTACTTTTCATACCAGAGCGCGCAGGTTTAATAGCTTCTACTTGTTCATCTACCCACGAGAGTTCATCAGCAATTAGAGGGAGAGTAAGGAAAATGGATAGAGTTATAAAAATTATTTTCATTAGTATGTAATCCCCCAAACAGAAATATTTAAGTCAGTGTTTAGTTTTGACTGAGCTCTGATGTTTAAATCATGAATATCAACTACTAATTCGCTCTGTTCAAGTGAATTAATAAAACGAAGTGTGTTTTTGTAGTTTGCACTTGCACTTATAGTGATATCTAGTATATGCCCAAAAGCATTATCTTTAGCGGCATACTTATTTGTAAAGTGCTTAATCTTTATATTGTACTTTTGAGCATTTCTAGATATGGAGTCAAGGTACTCTCCCCAGGTTCTCTCATCATATATAAGAGAAGATATTGCTTCAATTTTTGTTTTTATGTATGCATTGTTATCTTTATGAACTATCATAGTTCTGTTGATGGTATCTATATCTTTGTCAAGTTTTACTATTTTTGATTCTGGGTTAAGCTGTAAAAACCTTTTATCAGTGTCGATTTTTTTATCTAAATTGACAACATTGGCTCTTGTGCTTTCAAAGTCTTCTACTGAACTGTCCCAAAATAGAGAGTAGGCAAATGCAAAAATTCCTCCAATAACCATGATATAAGTCATATATATGTCTTTTTTTGTTTTACCAGCGAAAACACTATCTAAGTTATGTAAGTAGTCTTCTATGTTGATTTTAATTAATCTTTTTTTCATAATATATTCACCTTTAGTTGGCTAAGGTAAACCTTACTTTCGCTATCAAATGAAATCTCTTCTAGTTCAAACTTAAACTTATTTTCATGCACTTTTGTTAAGTGCTGGACAAGCTTTGTTATCTTTCTATCTTTTGAAGAGACCAAGTCTAAATCAAATGTTTTAGTAGTATTAGATTCAGCATATGTTAATGACTCTAGCCTAACACCAAACTTATTCAAATCTTTGGTAAGAGATGAAAGAAGCTTAGCCTTCATTGGGTAGTTTACTTTAACGTCATGTATTTTAACAAGAGTGTTTTTCTTGTCAATATACTCTTTCTCTTCTTCTTTTAAAAGTATTGACGCCTTTGTTTTGTCGGCTAGTTTGTTTTTTATTGTTGATTCTCTGGTGATTTTTATATTGTGTATCTCTTTATACTCTTGTTTGAGAAGATCTTCTTGGAGTATTTGAGCATAATTGAGTACCCAGTATGTAACAGGGTATGCAAAGGCTAGTAAGAAAGACGCTGCAACAAGCATGATAAGTTTACCACTCTCTCTCTTTATAAAAGCGGGTGGACGATGGTATACACTAAAGTTACACTCATATCGTTCATCTTCGGGAATAGTAGTGTACGCATGCATTAGAGCATGAAGTTGATCTACATAGTTTTCAGAGTGCTCATAACCGTAGTTAAAATTAAAATCAGAAGATTTTACACTTAGTTCTACTTCTAAAATTTCGTCTAGTTTAGTTACTGTTTCTACTTGTGAGCCTATATATACATGCTCAAATTTTTCGATGTCAAATGCACGCTTTGCATAGGTTAGAATGTCATTGACATTTGCAAAGAGCTCTTTGTAGAGTCTAATAAAATACTCTTTGTAGTCACTATCTGTCTCTTTTAAGTTGGCAGTTGAATAGAAGTTCATAAATGTAGAGTAATCAATTCTCTCGCCATATAATTCACAGAACCTTTCATGCATATCTATAAAAGAGTGTTTAATGGATTTTGTATAAATAAATTCTTTATCACCATAAATAGTCACAAATGCGTCATTTTCTTGAAAGTATATGAAACAGTGAACACCACCGCTATCAATAATCTCTTTTGAGTATAGAGACTTTATAAGGAGAGGAGTAGGTATTGTAATGTCTATATATTTTATTTTTTCTACAACATTAATAAATGTTTGAGTTATCTCTAGTGGGTCAACTATAAAAACATGAAAGTGCCGATTTTCTTCATCAAGGTTATTAAATGTTTCTATATATTGAATTTGATACTCTACTGCTTGGTCCAGAGCGAGTTCATCATACGATTTAGAATTGATTGCATCATAAATATCTTCATCAGGGATGTTTTTACTTATTTCAATCTGAGCATTTATAAACTCTTTAGTATTTAAGTATGAAATTGCAAATTGATCTTTAGAAAACTCTGGTGTAAGAGAATCGCTTAAAAAACTTGACACTCCACTTATGTAAGTGTCACTGTATGGATTAACTGATATTACACTTGAAAAAGAGTGTTGGTCTGATTTACTCATTAGCTTTAATCCTATTTAAAATGAACCATAAACATGGAACAAAATTCATCATTTTTGTAAAACTCAACTCGGTAAACTTTATGTTGCCTATCTATTGAGTAGTTTTTATTCATATCTTTCAATGAGATAGTGACACCACTCTCATCTTTAGCTGTTTTTGAGTGGTAACCAATAATGTTTACACGGTGACTTTTATTCTTAATAACCTTAAAATCGGCATTGACAAAAATATTTGAAGTGTTTTTAAGTGAAACTTTTTCACTATCGACCACAAAGTCAAACTTCTCCTGACGATTCGTTGTTAATTTAAAGTATTGAGGTTTTAAAGAAGTAATATATTTATTACCTATATAAACCAAATATTTGCCGTTTATTTTTTTAATGTCTCCCAATGGGTGTGAAAAATTAAATACATTATTCTTTAATTTTATCGGAATATAGCTTAAAGACTTTTTGATATTTTGTAAATTTAATAAAATATTGTTATTTATTGATAAGTTGCCGTAGTTAGTGATGATTTTTGAGATTTCTTTTTCAGTGAAATTAAAATCTCTGATAAATTTAATGCCCATTATCTTCATATACTCTTCAATGGCAAGGAGTTGATAGAACACTTTTTGAGAAAGTGAAGAGAGGTTTTTACTAGTCTCAACGGCAAAGGCGGGCTTGTTGTTTGTAACGGAAAAATAAGTTAAAGAGAGCTGCATCGCTTCATCATGATACTTTGTATTAGTGTTTTTTACATTGAAACTATGGTGTTTTTTAAGAAGTTTTTTATTAATACTGTTTTTCACAGTTATGGCTATATCGTTTAAACTTCCATAGGGCTGTTCTGTTTTTAAATCACACTGATCTATAACGCATGTTTGACCCCATGCATTGGGGTTAAAAATACTTCCTTCATGCTCTTTTCTATAAAAACCATGTCCATCATGCAGATTAAGCACTAAAGAGACATTTTTAGCAAGTATTGTCTCTTTTATCTCTTTGATGATTTGAGTATCTTTGTCTCCTTTTTTCATAACTGAAAACTTTCTATTCATATCACCATAGACACCGCGTTTATCTCTTCGAATACTCTCTTGGTTTAAGTTGGGGACTATCCATAGGTTTTTTGAAGTTATATTGTAGTGAGTTGCAAGAATAGATGCCGCAAAATACCCGCCAGGCTCATTTCCATGGATACCTCCAATGACTAAAAGAGTAGTGTTTGAGTCACTGTTCTCTTTTTTAATAAGTTGTATTTTTGCAGATAAGGATATGCTTGTTATCAGTAACAAAAGAAGGAAGTATTTCATTTACTTCTCTGTAATTATTTTTATTTTATCGTCTACTATTTTGAGTATGAGAACTTTATTTCCAGAAAATGAAAAACTTGTAGATTTGTAAGTCTCATAAAATTTGATTTTGTAAAGATTTTCGCTGTTAGGATAAGGAATGATATTGATTTTGCTAAACCTTATCTGCTTTTGCTCTTTCTTGTTAAAGACTCTTGTTTTATATCTTTTAAAATAATCATAACTCATACCATCAAAACGGATAAACTCTTTTGCATAAAAGTTTAAATAACTCTGTATGTCGTTATATAGCCATGCATATCTCCAGCTATACAATTGAGCAAGAATGCTTGCTAAGGTTTTCTTAGAGACTTCTTTTTTATTGTCTTTTTCATGAATTAAGATTATAGTTTTATTTATATCAATATTTCTATCTAAGCACTCAATACTAGGATTATTAATGGCTATACAGCCCTTGGTAAATTCATCTCTCTCTTGTTCAGTTGGAAGTCCATGAATCCATATGCCTGAACCATTCTTTCCTCT
>JAYEHI010000021.1:12106-17507 GCA_034659455.1 Campylobacterota bacterium
ACATCAACATGGTCCTCTTCTTCAATACTTTCTATAATTACATCTGATTCATAAGGGACTTCATCACTTATGTTTTCAAATATACCTTCACGAATAAAGCCTGCATAAATATCACGAACAAGTTCACTTGTTAAATCTTCAGGGTCAAAAAGAAAAGGGGAGTCTGGTAGATTTTTACAAATAACTTTTAGAAGATCTTCATGGCCAACTTTTTTAGGAATGGCTACTGGAATAAGTGCTTCAAAGTGCTCAGCATATTTGTTATATGAAGCGATTGTTTTGAAAAGTTTTTCCTGTTTTACTTGGTCTATTTTACTGATTACAATGATATGCTTAACATTTTTTTTGTTAAGTTGTAAAAACTTTTCATAATGTTCTACACTATCCGTCACAGGTGCGAGATAGACAATAAGGTCACAATCACCCATCGCTTTAAGTGCTTCATCAAGCATAAACTGGTTAAGTATTTTTTCTCTTTCATGAAGTCCAGGTGTATCGACAAATATGATTTGCGTATCATCAACCATTACTATGGCATTTGATCTACGTCTAGTGGCGTTAGCTTTTTGTGAAACCATTGCTATCTTTTCACCTAAAAGTGAGTTCATTAGTGTACTTTTACCTGCGTTCGGACGACCTATTAAAGATACGAAACCAGCTTTGCTCATATAGTTGCCTTGTTGTTTTATAAGATATATCGAGAGAGGTCATCGTCTTCGACAACTTCCTCTAGTTTTTCGTGCACTATCTCTTTTGTGATAGTAAACTCTTTTCCCTTGTACTCGTCAGCGTCAAAACTAATCTCTTCTAGTATGTTTTCCAGAACCGTATGTAGTCTGCGCGCACCTATGTCCTCAGTGTTTTCATTTGCACGATGTGCAAGTTTAGCTATAGCTTTTATAGCTTCATCGTCAAATGAAAGAGTCATTCCCTCAACACTTAAAAGGGCACTGTACTGTTTTAGAAGCGAGTTTTGCGTCTGTGTAAGTATTTTATAGAGAGTCTCTTCAGTTAAAGACTCAAGCTCTACTCGAAGTGGAAAACGCCCCTGTAGCTCAGGTATCAAATCACTTGGTTTACTTACATGAAATGCACCAGCAGCTATGAAAAGAATATGGTCGGTGTTAATGGTTCCATATTTAGTTGAAACACTACTCCCCTCAACTATAGGAAGTAAGTCACGTTGGACTCCTTCTTTACTTGGATCATTTCTTCCTTGTGATTTTTCATTTAAAGCTATTTTGTCTATTTCGTCAAGAAAAATGATTCCACCATTCTGAGCACGACGAAGAGCTTCAGCATTTACACTAGCAGAGTCGAGAAGTTTGTGGCTTGCTTCTTGACGAAGAAGACTTTTTGCATCTTTTACTGATACTTCTTTTTTTGCATCTTCTTTGTTAATACTTGCGAATACTTTAGAAAAACTCTCTTGTACTTTTGCCATTTCAGGAGGAAGTCCTGTATCATCAAATTCTACATTGAGTTTAGAGATATCAAGTTCGATGATTCTATCATCCATCTCTCCATCTTCAACACGTTTCTCCATCGCTTCAAGAAGTCTTTGATAGTCCTCTTTTTTAGACTCACTTGCAGATTCTAGAAGAGGGGGGAGAAGTTGCTCTACTATTTTATTTAGAACATAGTTATCTATTTTCTCTAAGTTTTCTTCTTCTTGTTCAGCTTTTACAATGCTAATCGAGTTTACAACTAAGTCTCGTATCATTGACTCAACATCACGACCTACAAAGCCAACTTCAGTATATTTTGAAGCTTCAACTTTGATGAAAGGAACGGACATCATCTTTGCTAAACGACGAGATATTTCGGTCTTACCTACACCAGTTGAACCAATCATAAGAATATTTTTTGGCATTATCTCATTTTGCATCTCTTCATCTAGCTGCATTCTTCTATAGCGTGTACGCAGAGCAAGAGCAATAGTTTTTTTCGCGTTTTTTTGACCGATAACATAGTTATCAAGATAGGATACTATCTCTTTTGGAGTCATATTCATTACTTACTTTCCTCTAATATTAGAGTTTTTATGTTGTGGTTTGTGTAGATGCACAAATCAGCCGCTACTGATAGGGACTCTTTTACAAGAGTCTCCTCATCTAGGTCGGCATGTTTTTTCAATGCACGAGCAGCAGAGATAGCGAAGTTTCCTCCACTTCCGATTGAAGCTATTTCTCCATCTTCGGGTTCAACTACATCGCCATTTCCTGTAAGTATAAAGATATGCTCATTATTGAGAACTATCATCATAGCTTCAAGACGACGAAGAACCTTATCTTTACGCCAAGCTTTAGAGAACTCGACAACGGATTTTAAAATATCTCCTTTTTTATTCTCTAAAAACTCCTCAAACATATCAAAAAGGTTAAAAGCATCAGCTGTGCTTCCAGCAAAACCAGCTAGGATTTTGCCATGATGTAGTGAGCGAATTTTTGTGGCATTTCCTTTGAGAACACTGTCCCCAAAAGTAACTTGTCCATCACCACCTATAACTGCTTTGTTCTTGCCCTTGTAGGCTAGTATAGTAGTAGCATCAAACATGGATTAGTTATTCACCTTGTACGTCAACGTGAAGAGTCGCGTGTAATCCGTGACCAAGTTTAAAGTCTAAATCATGCTCGCCAACAGTTTTAATAGCGGCTTTTTCATTGATATGTTTTTTATCAATCTCTATACCGTGTTGCTCTTTTAATGCTGCTGCAATCTCATCTTTAGTAACTGAACCAAAAAGGTGACCGTTTTGTCCTAGTTTTTTAGTGATGATTATTTCACACTTGTCTAGTTTTTTAGCTATCTCTTTAAGAGCGTTAACCTCTTTTTCCAAGTTCTCTGCCACTATCAACTCGTCTTTGGCATGTTGCTCTAAAATCTCTGGAGTGGCATGTCTTGCAAAGCCTTTACCAATTAAAAAGTTTTTTCCATAACCATCTTTCACTTCTTTTACTTCACCTTTTTTACCAAGGCTTTTTACATCTTTAATTAAAAGTACTTTCATATTTAGCGTTCCTTTTCCCCACCGTAAGATACGATTCCGTGTGTTAAATTTCCTATATTTGAGTATCCCATGTCTCCAAGGATTCTAGCAACGTGAGCTGAACGACTTCCAACATGACAGTAGAGAATTATATTATCATCTTTTTCAAGTTTAGCTTCATCCCAAGTCTGAAAGAAAGAACTTGTAGGAACAAGTATATCTGCACCTTTAATATGCCCCATTTGCCACTCCATATGCTCACGAACGTCAACAAGAGTAAACTTCACCATTCCAAGCTCTTTTGCTTCAAGAAGCGCTATAAGCTCATCACCATCTATCTCATCTTGATTTACTAGAGCTTCACACTCCTCTTTTGTAAGACCCCGAGAATGTGTATGAACAGCTTCTCCCAGTCCCATTTCAACACGGTTTGCTGCGGCAAACTCAGGAGTACAAAAGATACCACAGTGGCATGAACCATCTTCTGGTATCTCTTTTTCTATAGCAGGGGTACAAGGGCAAGTTCTATTGTCAACCGATTGAGGTTTTCCATCTACCTCTTCAACCATAAAACATGGACAGAAAAGTTTGTTGTACATCATCTTATTACGAGCAAGACCCATCTGTACACCTTCATTAACTTCAGCTTGTGGGTTGTATTCCCAACCAAACTGTTTTATTACTTTATCTGTAAATGTAACTGTTTTTTCCATTCTTTCGATGAATTCTGGTGAATTCATATCAATTTTAATCATACTCATTATTTACTTCCTCTCTTTTTTCCTGCGATAATTCTTCTAAGAGCATTAAGGCGAATAAAGCCTTCAGCGTCTTTTTGGTTATATACTTCATCTTCTTCAAAAGTCGAATGCTCTTCTGAGTAAAGAGACATATCAGACTCGCGTCCAACTACTTCAACATTTCCTTTGTAGAGTTTAAGTTTAACATTTCCTTGAACGTATTTTTGCGTTGTGTCAATTGCAGCTTGCATCATTTCACGTTCTGGAGAGAACCAAAAACCGTTGTAAATTAGCTCTGCATATTTAGCAATCATACCATCTTTCATATGAGCCTCTTCTCTATCTAAGCAGATAGACTCTATAGCACGGTGAGCTTTAAGCATGATAGTCCCACCTGGTGTTTCATAACAACCACGAGCTTTCATACCAACAAAACGGTTCTCGACGATATCGATTCTACCGATACCGTGTTTGTTACCATATGCATTCAGAGTTCTAAGGATTGTAGCAGGGCTCATCTCTTCACCATTGATAGAGATAGGATCACCATTTTTGTAACCAAGAGTGATATACTCTTTCTCATTAGGAGCATTTTCAGGAGAAACCGACCATAACCACATAGACTCTTCAGGCTCATTCATAGGGTCCTCTAAGTGAAGACCTTCATAAGAGATATGAAGAAGGTTAGCATCCATTGAATAAGGACTAACAGTAGGGTTGCCATCTGCATCTATATGTTTCGCATCGATATTAATTCCATGTTCTCTAGCATAAGCTAAAAGTTTTTCACGTGAGTTTAGGTCCCATTCTCTCCATGGAGCGATAACTGTGATATCTGGGTTAAGTCCAAGGTAACCAAGCTCAAATCTTATTTGGTCATTTCCTTTTCCTGTCGCACCATGGCTTACAGCATCCGCACCCATTTTCTCAGCAATCTCAATCTGCTTTTTAGCGATAAGAGGACGTGCTATTGAAGTTCCTAGTAGATACTCTCCCTCATAGATGGCGTTTGCTCTAAACATAGGGAAAACATAATCTTTTACAAACTCTTCTTGAATGTCAAGAATAAAAATATTTTCAGGTTTGATACCGTTGTCAAGTGCTTTTTGACGAGCTGGTTCAACCTCTTCGCCTTGACCTAAGTCTGCTGTAAAAGTAATAACTTCAGCGTTATACTCATCTTGAAGCCATTTTAAAATAATACTAGTATCGAGTCCGCCAGAATAGGCAAGAACTACTTTTTTCACTTCTTTTTGCATATATGTACCTTGTTTAGAGAAATAATAGTCGCGATTATATCAAAATATTTGTGAGTTTTTGCTTATAGAAGTAGGTGGTAAGTATAAGAATCACCCCAATCCACTAAAAACTAAATTTCAAGAGTTGGGCAATAGAGTCATCTAAATCCCATCTATTATTTATAAGTTGTTCTTGAATAGATTTTACACCATTAAGGTGTAAAATATTAAGAATTATACTTCTTAAAATTGTCATTAGAAATGGATTTAAATGGCAATTATGGTCATCCTCTCTAAGTGCATTATCTTCATACCTCTCTACACAAATAAAAGGCTCAATAGTTGCTAGAGTAAACTAAAAGATAGAGCAAATATGGAACTTCGTTTAAAAAAAGATTTGATGTAATGGTAAAGAGTGCAATAAATGCTCAACA
>JAYEHI010000022.1:0-3816 GCA_034659455.1 Campylobacterota bacterium
TCTTAGAGAACATATTCTCAGCGGGCTCTGTTCTTACTCCCGTCATTTGAGCAAATGGCGACTTAATGTATCTTCTTTTACAGACTGCTCTAATGTAATAGTAGTAATTTTTTGACGAAGTTAGATTCTTATCTGTATATGTTTTGAGTTTAGTCATTCCAATGCGATTGGAAGCTTGTGCAAAACCTTTTTTCTTGCTAGATCGATAAATCTCGAAATAGAGACTATCATCTTCCATATAGTCCCATACGAGTTCCACTTCTCTTGATTCGACATTGCTTGCTCTAAAATTTTCAACTCTTGGCAGAGTATCATCTTTTTTGTAGTTGTTCACTTCTGAGAGGGCGTGCATTAAAGCCGATATATTTTCATCTATATTTTCACTCATATGCTCTGTATAATCACTTATATTTCTTGTCCCAACTTCTGCAACAATGGAAAGAGCACCTTGAGAGTAGTAAAATTCTCTTCCACTTCCTGAGATTAAATGCACAGGTGGTTTTCCCATATGAACGCCATATTCACGACCCGACTCACGTCGTATCTCTTCAGCCATGTTTCCAGCCAAAAGATTAAGGTCAATTGCATCTTCTGCATCTTCATGAATAAAGTTATGTGCAGGAAAGAAAACATTTCCTTGTGAGTGATAATCGAGTGCGATTGTTATGTTTTTATGTTCAAGTACAAAATCACGAAGTGCTGCTGTTTCAGGTTCACTAAAAGCTTCTGGGCCAGAATAGACATTTGAGTTTGTGTCTTTGTTTGGAGTAAACCCAACCGAAAAGTTTCTATTTAAATCTACACCAAAACTTCCATCGCCATTTCGTCGTCTATTTTTTCTCCAAAATGCAAAATGGTTTCTAGAGTATTCAAACCCATCTGGATTTGCACATGGCACCATATATAGAGTTGCACGGTCAAGAAGAGCATTCAGTTGTGGGTCATAATCAATATGTTCTAATATGTATTGTGCAAATGATAAAGAGAGTTCTATTCCTATCCACTCTCTTGCATGAATAGTTCCTGTATAAAAAAGAGCAGGCTTATCTTTATCAGTTTTTATATTATTAGTTACTGTTACTGCTATTATTTCTCTATCTTCCCATGTAGTTCCAATAGTTTCTACCTTGAAGAGATTAGGATTTGTTTTTTGCGCCGACTTAAAAAAGTCGATGCAATCACTGTATGATGTATATTGTTCTCTCAATTTATTACCTTCACATAATTATTTAATTTTGAAAGTATACTATAAAGAGAATGCGTAATGATTACTTATTCGTTTTTTTATCTATCAAGTCGACTATCAAATCAATCTTTTTATCATTAAAGTTTAATCCCATTTTTTCTTGTTCTGGTGTAGCAAACGCTGGTATACCGTTTACCTCTAAAACTATATACTCTTCTTTCTCTCTATCGTATATTATATCAACACCACCAATATCAACTCCTGTCACTTTGCAAGCTTTTTGAGCGACTTCAATAATCTCATCATTCGCTTCGCGAACAAAAATGGAACCACCACTTGTAACATTTGTTCTCCAGTCGCTTCCATTCGCTTTTCTTCCATAACAAGAGACGAACTGACCATCAACTATATCAACTCTAAAGTCCGTGTTATCATAGTTTATAAATTTTTCTACATAAAAATAGCGTAAATCCATTTGATTTAAAAATGGCATTAACATATCTAAATTAGCTTCATTCTCTATTTTAGTAAGACCAACCCCACCCCATCCATCGGTTGGTTTATAAACCATCTTGTCCCATTTTTTTATAATTTTTTTAAGTTCGTGACCATCATCACGGTGACAAAGTTTATAATCTGGGGTTTTAATTCCATGATTTCGTAATACAAAAGATGTATGAAACTTATCTTCTGTTAATGCAAAAGAGTCATAGCTATTTATCATAGGAATAACACGATTTAGAGCTTGATAGAGATACATCTGATACTGAGTCTGTTCTCCTGCATTATAAGAGAACATTAAATCAAGTTTATTTAATTTCTCTCCATGATACTCTTCACCATGATAAACAATATTTCCATTTTTAGCAATAGCATTCCTTAAGTTTAAATTATCAAGAGTCTCTATATCTCTATCTTGTAACTTTTCAATGATTTTTTTTCCTATTTTATCTCCGCCACCATTACTGTAAAGCCACATTCCAATTTTTCTTTTCGACATACTTATCCCTTAAAATCTGATTTTTCTATAAAATGTTTTAACAACTTTGTACTTAACTCTATTCTACTTATAAAACTCTCTTTACTCGCTCTCTCGTGAACTGTATGGTCCCCATCTCCAAAAGGTCCAAATCCGTCAAGAGTAGTAACACCAGATGAACTAACCACATTAGCATCGCTAACACCACCTCGCTCTTCATACTTCAGCGAGTAACCTACAATATTTTCAATATCTTTGATTAGTGCTAAAGACTCCTCTGAAGTCTGCATAACATCTCTTTGTATCCCCCCGCTAAGCAGTGACTTTGTTCCATCTATATACGAAGTAGAGACTATCTTCTCTATCGACTTCAGTACTCTGTTTTTCTCATCTGCTGTTTTGTATCGAAGCTCAAATGTCAAATGAGCATGAGGTGATATTGTGTTTGCACCTATGCCCCCTTCCATTTTACCTACATTAACGGTAGTCCCTTTAGATAAGTCTGTAAGTTTCACTAGTTCTTGAAGTTTATAAGATGCTTCTAGATTAGCATCGTATCCATCACTGTAGTGATTTCCGGCATGAGCAGCTTTACCCTCTATATCAATAAAAAATGTGCCAACACCTTTTCTACCTGTAACAACTTCCAGCTCTGAACCAGCAGCTTCATATACAAAACAGTAGTCATATTCTTTTGCAAGCTCAGATGAAAGATATTTGGAGTCATCACTGCCCGTCTCTTCATCACTAACAAGAAGTACATCTATGTTTTTAATATTTATATTTTGGTTTTTTATTTCACGAAGTGCTTCTAGGGCGATTATATTTCCACCTTTCATGTCACAGACACCTGGTCCATAGACCCAATCCTTGTCTTGAGAAAAATCTTCAAACTTTCCTTGCGGAAAAACAGTGTCAATATGTCCTAGCAGTAGTAGACATTTTGAGCTCTTATCATGTTCTGACAAATAATACCTATGGTTACCAATCGTCTCTCTTTCAAAAATTTTTACAGAGAAACCCAATTCACGAAACCATTGATCGAAAACTAAACCAACTTTGTCAACACCAGTTTTATTTTTTGTATACGAATTTATACTTATGACTTTTTTTAAGTCTTCTAGATATTCCATTCATGTTCCACATGTTAATATGATTATCTATTATACTGTTAAAAAAATTAATCTATAAAAAATATTGTTTGATTATTAATCAATGTAATCAAATTGTTGTTAAGTTGTGTTTTTTTGTAGCTTTATGAAGTTGGAGGATAGAGAATAAGGGGTGACTCAGAAGAATTATTTTCTTCTAAGTTCTTTAATACGAGCTTTTTTACCAGCAAGTTCACGAAGGTAAAATAGTTTAGCACGACGAACACGACCGCGACGAAGTACTTTAATCTCTTCTATTGAATCTGAAAATAGTGGGAATATTCTCTCGATACCAACACCATTAGCTCCAATTTTACGTACTGTGATAGTTGCGCCAGTACCTTGACCACGTTTTGCAATACATACGCCTTCGTATGCTTGAACACGAGATTTGTCACCCTCTTTAATTGTTACTGCTAAACGAACAGTATCACCAGCACGGAAATCTGGAATATTTTTCTCAGATGTTTGTGCTTTTTCAAAATTTTCAATATATTTAT
>JAYEHI010000023.1:0-3791 GCA_034659455.1 Campylobacterota bacterium
ACATCTCGACCAGATCCAAAGTTTCTCTCATACTTATGACTAGATGATAGATCTAACATCTGACAGCCATCTATTACATGTAAACGCTCTACCCTGTTCTCTTTATAAATTCTATCAAACCGTTTTACCATCAAAACTGGATGCTCATCAAACCTATAGAGTTCAACCTCTGCAACACTAAGATTAATCTTCTTAGCTAGTTTCATACAAAAAAGTTCATTTACAACTATATTGGCATGCTTCTTTGTCTGAAACTTCATAATGTGTGTTGAAGATAGCGTTCCATCCCCTAAACCAATCTGACCATCTTTAATTATGACTGGAAGTTTTTCTTGAACACCAGCTAAGCCTAGTCTCTCTTTCTTATCCCAGATGACAATACTATTCTCTTCAATATTACTGATACGATTAGCTAACTCTTTGTCTGTTATAGCTCTAAAAACTTGTTCATATTGATTAGTATGTTCCCCAAACATCAATGCACCTGATGTATCATATCCTATAGCCTTTATTATTGCAAAAGTGTTATTTTTGGAGATGTGAGCAAACTGAGTTATATCCTCAAGACCCTTTCCCTCCGGAATAAGGTTTCCTAAGAAGCGTCTCACAACTCCTGATTTTAAACTCTCCTCTAGTTTTAAATGTGGAGAAACTGCAAAACCATTTTCTATCCAATCATCACAATATTGAAATTTATAAGTCTCATCATCTCTATCAACCCATATAGATGCTACAAGTCTACCTGACATAGTGATTTTTAATCTATTCTCACTCACTGTTTATTCCATGGTGCTATTTGGAGTTTTATACCAAGTGCTTTCATGATACTAAGAACCGAAGATACTCGCATACCCTCTTTGCCATTTTCAATAGCATTGAGAGTGTTTGCAGATACTCCACAAAGCATAGAAGCATCTTTCGTACTAAGCCCTTGTTGTGTTCTTCTTGCTTTGATAAATAGCCCAATAGACTCTGTAGTTAATGCATCATCGAATGATGGTTCTTCTACAGCTTTAACTTTTTTACCTTTTATCATAAAGAGTCCTAAAATATTAAAATATTTGTATTTTAGAAAATTATAGCTAAACTTAATTCAAAAAACAACTTTTATTGAATTTTAGATGTTTTCTTAGACTAAATATTTAAAATACAAAGAAGTTTGTATTTTAAATCACTTATGCTGTTTTGTTTTAATGATTTAATATACCCTCTCTGGTATCACTAATCAAAAACTATTTTTGCTCTTTAAGCACTTTAGACTTCGCAAGAGCGGCTTGAATCTCTTCTACGGAAACATCACCAGCGAGACTCAGCTCTACATCACCATCTTGACCTTGAACATCCATATTTGTGATTTTCTGCTTTGTTTCATCGCTCATACACTCACAAGCACCAGTTGAACAGTTCTGTACCATAGTGACTATATTTTGCTTCTGCACTTCACCTGTGAAGTTTATCTTAACGCCATCGCCTGTTTTAAATACATTTTTTTCCATCTTAGCATAGCTCCTTTTTGATTGCTGGTAGTAGTTTTTCTTCTATAAGATTGAGAGTTTTTTCATATTCTGGTGTCTCTTTTCCACTCGGGTCTTCAAAACTCATGTGAAGTGTTTTAGTGGCGTTTGGAAACAGTGGGCATGTCTCATGGGCATGGTCACAAACAGTTACCACTAAGTCAAACGCCGTATCTAAAACAGTCTCTATAACTTTAGAGTGATACTCCTCTCTCCATAAGCCTTTTGACTCAAGCAGAGCTTGTGCGTTTGGATTGACTGCTCCACTCGCTTTTACACCTGAACTCTGTGCCTGTACACATTCGCCTAGCTTGGCGTTTATGAGTGCTTCTGCCATGATAGAGCGGCAACTATTTCCTGTACATAGTATAAGTACATTTTTTTTATTCATATTTTGCATTCTCCAGTTTGTGATGTTTTGACTAATGTCGGTAGTTCTATATCTAGGTGTCGTATCTCTTCTAGAGCTTCAAGACGGAATCTATCAAGCGGTGAGCGAATAGAGTAGTAAGCCCAAGTTCCCTTGCGCTCAACTCGTAAAAACCCAGCGTCTTTTAAGATTTTGAGATGTCTAGAGAGACGAGACTGTATCATCTCTAGCGAGTTTTGCAAGTCACAAACACAACACTTTCCATTAACATCTAAAAACCTTAAGATAAGAACTCTTGTCTCATCATTGAGGGCTGACACACTTTTTAAAAAAACTTCCATATCGACTCCATGGGAAACATTGTAGCAAAACTAAACAACAATATCAAGATATATTGATTTATTGATGATAATTTAGCTATAGTTCTGTCACAAATTTAAAAATAGGATAACAATATGATAGTAGCGTTTGGTGTTTTTCTGGTAACTCTTCTTTTTATCATCTGGCAGCCTCGTGGACTTCAGATAGGAACTTCTGCAGTTGCAGGGGCTCTACTAGCACTCTTAGTGGGTGTAGTAAGTTTTAGCGACGTTATAACGGTAACAGCCATAGTTTGGGATGCTACCTTGGCGTTTATAGGTATCATTATTCTCTCTATGGTACTAGATGAGATAGGCTTCTTTGAGTGGGCGGCCATAAAGATGGCAAAGCTCAGTGGTGGAAGTGGGAACAAGATGTTTGTTTTCATCTTACTTCTTGGTGCTTTAGTGGCGGCATTTTTTGCAAATGATGGGGCAGCACTTATCTTAACACCGATACTTTTAGCGAAGATGAAATACCTGAAGATGAAACCACTAGCAATATTCGCGTTTTTAATGGCGGGTGGTTTTATAGGCGATAGCGCTTCAAATCCTCTTGTTATCTCTAACCTGACAAATATTGTAACCGCTGGGTATTTTGGCATAGGGTTTTTAGAGTATGCACAAAATATGCTACTTCCAAACCTACTCTCTATTTTTGCTTCTATAGTTGTGTTGTGGATCTATTTTAGAAAAGATATTCCTCTTAGAGTAGACGTCAATGAACTTCCAGAGGCAGACTCGGTCATTAAAAATCAAACAATGTTCTCCCTCTCTTGGTTCTTTTTAGGGTTTTTGATGTTGGGTTATTTAGTGGGGGATTATTACAAGCTTCCTATCTCTGTATTTGCTCTTGGTGGTGCACTTGTTTTTTTACTCATTGCAAACTTTTTCAAAGCCGTAAAGCCAGTCGCCATTGTCAAAGGCGCGCCTTGGCAGGTCGTGTGGTTTAGCATAGGGCTTTACGTGGTTGTGTATGGCTTGAAAAATGCGGGGCTTACTGATATAATAGCTTCTTGGATAGTTGAACTCTCTCATGAGGGAACAGCCGTAGCCATTATAGGTACGGGATTTCTTTCGGCGTTTATAAGTTCGATGATGAACAACATGCCGACTATAATGATAATGGACATAGCGCTAGATAAGGTTGGGTACGTTGGAAATGAAGCTCTTGTGTACGCAAATATTTTGGGTTCAAACTTGGGTCCAAAGATGACGCCTATTGGCTCTCTTGCAACACTTCTTTGGTTACATGTTCTCGCACAAAAAGGTGTGAAGATTGGTTGGGGGGAGTATATGAAAGTGGGACTTGTGATTACTCCACCTGTACTCTTTATTGCTCTATTAGGACTACTTTAAGAGATGCTAAACGATGTTTTCTTAAATTATATAGTTCTATTTATAGTGCTAGAAATTTATGAAGTACAGTGGCAAAAAGCTAACACCATTATAGGAATGTTAGCTCGTATGTACTCGCACTATCAAAAGAGTATATTTATTTTTTTAGTTATGCATCCGACATTTTACTTCGCTATGGCGCTTATGGTG
>JAYEHI010000024.1:0-3738 GCA_034659455.1 Campylobacterota bacterium
GGTATGATTGCCGCAACATTTATATCGACTCTTTTTGTACCAGTTTTGTATGTTCTACTCGAGACAATGCGAGAGAAATTTGTAAGTGTTGAAGATGAGATAGCTAGAAGGGAGTCAATATAATGAAGCTGCATATACTAATGTTCTTAAGCCTTGGTGCTATTACCCTTAATGCTACTGAGATATACAGAGTCGACGACTTGATACTAAAATCCCTAGAAAACTCCCCTAGCCTACAGATAAGCAAAGCTAACTACGATGCTTCTCGTAGTCGATACGACTCTGCATATTCAGGTTATCTCCCTACTCTTGACTTCAATGCCATGGCTGGAAAAGCTGGCATAACAGATGAGAACATCATTTTTGGAAAACTCTCTGCATCTCAGATTATTTACGATTTCGGCAAAACGGGTGGCAGGGTTGATAGCTCAAACTACCAATCAAACTCATACAAAATGCAAAATATTCAAGACGTTAGTGACAAAAAGAGAGATGTAAAAGAGGCTTATTACAGTGTTTTAAACGCTATCGCCTTAATAGACGTTCAAAAAGAAAATGTTAAACTAAACACTGCCCAACTCTATCGTTCACAGAAATATTTTGAAGCCGGCATAAGAACTAAAATAGATGTTAGCGACGCTAAAGTCACTCTTATTCGAGCCAAGCTCGATTTAAATAATGCAGAGTACGACTTAAAACTTGCCTATGCCACCTTAGACGAGGTCGTTGGTTTTTCCGACTTACAAAACAGCTATGAAGTTTACTCAAAAGAGTTGGACTTGGACTCTCTATACTCATCTTTAAAGCCCTATGATTTAGACCTTAAAAGCTCGATAGAGTATGCTTACTCAAATAGAGCCGTTTTAAAAAGTCAAGAGGAGTTGATAAAATCCTCTCTTGCGCAAAGCGATGAGGTTGTATCCGAGTACTATCCATCTTTATATTTTGGTGCCAACTATACAAAACAGAAGGTGGAGACGTTTAAACAGTTCATACCTGAAGATCAGTGGCAAGCTACCATTAACCTTGACTGGAATCTCTACGAGGGTGGCTCTACTAACGCTAAAGAACAAGAGCAAAAGATAAATATCAACATCTCGAACACAACACTTCTCAAGCAAAAACTAAGCATCAAAAGAGTCACAACGCAAGCTTATATAAATGTATACAAAAGTAGAGACTCAGTAAAACTCTCTCAAAATCTCGTGCAAGTTTCAGCACAAAAGTTTGAGCAAGCTTCTAAACGCTATGAACACGGTCTCTCAGACTACATAGAGCTTCAACAAGCTAGACAGGGATACATAGATGCCAAAGCATCTCTCATTGTTGATTACTACAACTACTATATCGCTACTGCTAATCTCGATAATGCAATAGGAAAATAGTTTTTATATTACAAGGTGCCTACTCTTGTAAAAGAGCCAACGCACCTTTGTATATCGGCTCATCTATAAAACCATACTCTTCATCCACAAAACCAGTAATTCCTTCGTCTCTATACATCTCAAAGAGTTTGATTATCACTTTTGCTCGTTTTATCTCCTCCTCTTTATCAACAAATACTTTATTGACTAAAGTTACTTGGTCTGGAGATATGCACCCTTTTGCATCGTATCCCATACTCTTCTCTAAGTTTATCCATTTAGAAAAAGTATCAAGATCCTTAAACTCTTGAAAAACGAAACCAACAGCTTTAACGTTCATCGCTCTTGCAGTTATTAGAAAGTGAGAAAGTATATAAAGCATCGTAGGGTTATCTAAGTCTATAAGGCTTTGAGGAAGCTTCATGTCTGCAAACAGGTCTAAAACACCAAGATAAAATGCAGAGACTCTTCTATTTACTGCCAAAGTGCTTAGATTGTGCCAAGCTAATGCCGTCTCTATTGACAGATGTAGATCTATCTCTTCATTTAAAAGAGCTAAAACATTTTTCACCTCTTTTGCGTCTTGAATCTTTGGAACTCTTATGGCATCGGGCATAAACTGATTGAGATAGGTTATCTCTTCATAACCACCCTCGTCAAGGGCATTCACTCTCACTACAAGTTTTTTGTCACTCTTTTTTATCTTGCTTATAAAGATGGCAGCTAAAACAAGAGCAAAAGGTTTATCTTCTTTTGAAACACCATCTTCTAAATTGAGTATGATGCAGTCCGCTTCAAGAGACTCTATCTTGCTTAAGTGCTTTATGTTGTTGCATGAGAGCATCAAGGCGGATTTAAAACCATTCTTAGAATTTATCTCTCTAAATGTAGGAACAGCTAAAGCATCAAGTGCCTCAAGGTCTCTTTTCTCAAAAGCATCTACTATTTTACTCAACATATTCACTCCTCTCTTTATCATATTTATGGAGGTGTAGATAGAGAGCCTCAACCTCTTTATCAGTCAAAAAGTACCTTGGCATTCCATCTTTTCTTCTATTGAGTGCCTTGTAAAACTCATGATATTTGATGTTTTTTATCGTAGGTCCACTGAAACTTTTTTGCACCCCTTTGTGCTTGTAGTTTGCTATGAGTCTTCCCTCTCCATCTTCTCCATGACAGTGGTGACACCCTATGCCTCTAGGGTTTTTGTATAGCTGTGCTGCATACTCGGTTGGCGTTATGAAACTACTAAGCCCAAAGAGTTCTATGGAGAAAAGTAAAAAGAGTATAGATTTCATTATTAGCCTAATATTATTTTAAAACGGTATAATAACAAAAATTATATTTATGGGGTTTAAATGCAATTATTAGATGGCAAATTACTTTCAAAAAAAATCGAACTTGAAGTGAGTTCAGAAGTTGAAAAACTTAAAGAGACTTGTGGTTGCACTCCAGGGTTAGCAGTTGTTTTAGTTGGTCAAGACCCAGCAAGTGCAGCTTACGTAGGGATGAAGAAAAAAGCTTGTGACCGTGTAGGTTTTTACTCCATAACTCACGATATGCCTGAACACATCTCTCAAGAAGCGATAGAGAGAACCATCATCAGTATGAATGAAAATGATAGCATCGATGGAATTCTCATTCAGCTTCCTCTCCCCCCACAAATAGACACTACAAAACTTCTCGAACTTGTAGCTCCAGAAAAAGATGTAGATGGTTTCCACCCCTATAATGTTGGGCGTTTAGTAACAAACCTAGATGGTTTTGTGCCGTGTACACCCCTTGGTGTGATGGAACTTTTAAAAGAGTATGACATCGATGTAAAGGGTAAAAACTGTGTTGTTGTTGGAGCTTCAAACATAGTAGGAAAACCTATGGCATCACTGCTTCTAAATGCGGATGCTACTGTTGAAATCTGCCATATATTTACAGACGATCTCAAACGCCACACTCTCAATGCTGATGTAGTTTTATGTGGTGTTGGTGTTATCAATCTCATAACAGAAGATATGGTTAAAGAGGACGTAGTCATCGTAGATATCGGAGTGAGTAGAACAAAAGAAGGCAAACTAGTAGGCGATGTAGACTTTGATGCTGTAAGCAAAAAATCTTCATATATCACTCCAAGCCCCGGTGGTGTTGGACCGATGACTATAGCTATGCTTCTAAGCAACACACTCAAAGCCGCAAAAGCAAACGCTAAAAAGAAGAATAGCTAAATGAAAGAGACTCTTCACAAAGCGTATAAGTGGTCAAACTCATGGACGGGAACTGTTGTTATCGTTCTTTTTGTTATATTTTTCATCGCTCAAGCATTTAGAATCCCATCGGGGAGTATGAAAGACTCTCTTCTTATAGGTGATCATCTTTTTGC